>NZ_JAMYSC010000023.1:0-112185 GCF_040321755.1 Mesorhizobium sp. M0276
CGATCATCCAGAGGTCCTTTCAGAATCGATTTCCGCACACCACACAAGAGTCCCTTTGTACTCATGTGCGATTCCCCTGCCCTTGTGGGGAGGGTCGCTGCGGAGCAGCGGGGTGGGGGTCCTGGTTCGCAAAGCGAACCAGCCTTGCCAGCTCAAGCCGCGTAGCGCGCGGCCAGCGCGGCGCTGGATGAGATCGCCGCGCTCGATTTCGACCTGCCGCCGGCCAGCTGAGCCGGCCGTACTACTCAGCCGGCATTGCAACCGTCCTGGCCGCCCAGCGGCCAGCCAGCAGGATGCCGAGCCCGACGATCGGGAAAGCTGCGGCGACAAGGCCGAGATCGGCCGGCGCGCCGTAGCGCAGCACGACGCCGCCGACCGCGGCACCCAACGCGACGCCCAGGTAGAGCGCCGAGGCGTTAAGCGACAGCACGATCGGGGCGGCATCGGGCGCCAGCTTGATGATGCGGCTCGCCTGCGCCGGTGGGAACGCCCAGCCGACTATGCCCCACGGCACCATCATCGCCATCAGCGCCGGCCCGGCAATATGGTGCGGCAGGAAGGTCGGGATGACCGACAGCAGGACCAGCATGCCGGCACTCAGCGCCAACGACCAACCGACGGTGCGGGTCGCGCCGAACCGGTCGGCTGCCTGGCCGCCGCCAATGTTGCCGATGACGGCGCCGACGCCGAAGGCGAGCAGCATGCCGGGCAGCGCGATCTGGCTGAGCCCGCCGCCCTCGATGGCGAGCGGCGCGACAAAGGCAAAGACGGTGAAGGCGCCGATCAGCGCCAGCACTGTCGTCAACAGGATCGGCATCACGCCGGGACGCAGCGCGGCAGCCAGCCTGCGCTTCAAGGGCAGCCTGGTGCCAACGATACCCTGCGGCAGCCGATACCACAGAATCGCGCCCGCAAGCGCGCCAAGGCCGGCGATGGCAAAGAAGGTGCCGCGCCAGCCGGCAATGGTGGCAACGAGCGCGCCGAGCGGCGCGCCGACGGCGACGGCCACCGTGGTGCCGCCGACGACGACGGCGATGGCACGGGCCCGGTGATGGTCATCGACCAGCGCCACCGCCGTGCCCTGCGCAGTTGCTGCGAACAGGCCCGACGACAGGGCCATGACGATGCGCGCGATCAACAGCAGTTCGAAGGAGGAACTCAAGGCGGCGGCGATATTGCCGAGCACGAAGAACACCAGTGTCCACAGGATCACGCGGCGCCGGTCCCATTCGCCGGTCAGCGTCGCCAGGATCGGCGTGCCGACCGCATAGGCGAGCGCGAAGGCAGTGATCAGCGTGCCGGCCAGCGGGATGGAGATGCCGGCATCCGCCGCGATGTCGGGCAGAAGGCTGGAGATGACGAAGCCTTCGGTCGAGATGGTGAACGATCCTAGTGCAAGCCAGAAGAGGCGCTTGTCCATGGGGCGATGTCCTTAGTTCAACAGTTATTGAACAATTGGACAGGAAAGGGCATGATGTCAATGAAGCGAGGGAAAATTAGCTGACCCCTCCTGACAGCCCTGTGTCAGCATGGATCACGCAGAACAGTGTGGACGGCTACGGCGGGATGGATGCGTTGAAATCGGCCGAAACTGCGCTTAGTTTCCAGCCATGACCTTGCCACACCCCAATACGGACCAGATCAGCCTGCCCATCGTGCTCGGCGTGCTCGGCGACCCGACCCGGCTCGCCATTGTGCGCTATCTCGCCAGCAAGGAAGGCGTACCGCTGAACTGCAGCCGGTTCCTCGATCTCGGCTCGAAGACCAATCTGAGCTACCACCTGGCCAAACTGCGCGAGGCCGGCGTCACCCGCGCCGAAGTGGTTGGCACCAACCGCATGATCACGCTGCGCCGCGCCGATCTCGACGCCCGCTTCCCCGGCCTGCTCGACAGCGTCATCGCCGCGGCCGGCGACGATCCGGCGCTGCCGGTGGTTGGTGCCCACGACATCGACGTGCCGGCGTAAGCCTGCAAAGCTTGATTGCTCTGCAAGGCCTGCCTTCTCGCTCGTCAACCCACGGAGCCGCCAAAAATGCGCATTGCCGTCCTCGCCGATATCCATGGCAATGTGCTGGCGTTGGACGCCGTGCTTGAGGATCTGCGCCAGCGCGGCGGCGCGGACCTGACCGTCAATCTCGGCGACAGCGTTTCCGGCCCGCTATGGCCGCGCGAGACGTTTGCGCGGCTGGAGGCGCTCAACCTGCCGACGGTGCGCGGCAACCACGATCGTCGCGTCGCCGCCGACCCGGCCGATGAGACCATGTGGGCCTCCGATGTCTATGCGCAGCAGCGGCTGACACAGGCGCAGCGCGAAGTCCTCTTCGAACAGCCGCTGACGCTGGAGATCGCGCCCGGCGTGATCGCCTTCCACGCCCGCCCGGACCACGACGAGAAATATCTCGTCGATACGATCGTCAATGGCCAGCTGGTGCGCGCTCCGCTGGCGGCGATCCGGCGCCGGCTGAAGCCGCTCGATCCCGGCTGCCGCATCGCACTGTGCGGCCACAGCCACCGGGCCGAGCTGATCCGCATCCCCGATGGTCCGGTCATCTTCAATCCCGGAAGCATCGGCTGCCCCGCCTATGATGATGCGACACCGCCTACGCATGTCTCCGAGCAAGGCTCGCCGCACGCCCGCTACGGCATCGTGACATTGGGTGACGCGGGCCAGCCCGACCGTTTCGAAAACATCGCGGTCAGCTACGACCATGAGGCAGCGGCGTGCCAAGCCGAACAGGCAGACCGGCCGGAATGGGCCCACGCGCTCAGGACGGGGTTCATGCCAGACTGAGCGAAGCTCATGCCTGGCTGAACGCACTTGCGTTCATGCCATCAGGCTGAGCGAAGCTCATGTCTGGCTGAACGCACTTGCGTTCATGCCGCCAGGCTGAACTGGTCGGGCTGGACCTCTGACGGCACGGCCAGAACGCGATCGAATTTTCGGGCTTACATGGCGGCGCCTCGTCCCTTATAAAACCGGCCGGGTACGCGGCGGGCTCGACCGGTCGCGGTATGATATCAGCGCACGGCCAAACGATGAGGCGCACAGTTACGCTCCGAACAACCCTGCATGCGCTGATTGCCGCTCCGCTGCTGATGGCGGCATGGCCTGTCCTCGGCCCCACCATGGCCGAAGAAGCGCCGGATCTCGTCATGTCCATCGTCACAGGCCTGGCGCCGGACGATCTGCTCAATCTCCGCACCAAGCCATCGCCGGTCGGCAAGACCGAGACACGCCTGGCCAGTGGCGCACGTGTGAAAAATCTCGGTTGCAACGACATTGACGGCCATCAGTGGTGCAAGGTTGAAACCGACGATGCGAAGGCCAGCGGCTGGGCGCCGGCGCGCTACCTCGTCCCCCTCAATCCGGCCCCCTATGTCGAAGGCGAAACAAAATCGGCGGATGCGCCGGTGGTTGCCTCCACTGGCGACGCGGCGGGCAAGCCGGACGCCGGAGCCGCCGCTGAGGCTGCGGCCCAGCCGCCGCCCGACCTGGCGGCGCGGCTTGGCGGCACCGGTCCGGCGACTGAAAGCATGCCGAAAACCGCCACCGAAATCGGCCGCGCCGCCATGCAGGATGCCTATGGCCTGGCACTGGCGGCGGCCGAAACCTCGCCTGCAGGAGATGTCCAGGACGCCGCGGCGTCACAGCCGACCGCTGCTGCCGCCGACGAGATCCCCTGCGCCCGCTATGTCGGCCAGCCGATGCAGCGCTGCAAGGTCAGCGCCGTGCGCACCGCCGACAAGGCCGACATCACCGTCACTTGGCCCGATGGCGGCACGCGCATCATCTCCTTCGTCGCCGGCAAGCCGGCCAGCTCCGACGCGCCCGGCGACTTCCGCTTCACCCGAGAAGGCAGCCTCAACATGATCCGCGTCGGGGTGTCGGAACGCTTCGAGATCACGGATCAGTTGGCGCTGGGGGATTAGGGATCAGGGATTGGGCAGTAGGGAATAGGCATTAGGCGCTTGAACGTCCCGTACTGCCTACCGCCCAATCCCTACTCCCTGCTCTCTCGCATTTTCGGGGTTACATCAGTCAAAACTCTTCCCTATAAGGCCCTCCTAGCCTGATACCAGAATCGCGAGCACAACCGGCCGGGTCTCCCCGTCCCGGTTTTTTGTGCAAGCCGCCCGCCGAACGGACCTGTGACATGCCAAGACGCACCGACATCAAGTCGATCCTGATCATCGGGGCCGGCCCCATCGTCATCGGCCAGGCCTGCGAGTTCGACTATTCAGGCACCCAGGCCTGCAAGGCGCTCAAGGAAGAGGGCTTCCGCGTCATCCTGGTCAATTCCAACCCGGCCACCATCATGACCGACCCGGAATTGGCCGACGCCACCTATATCGAGCCAATCACGCCTGAAGTGGTGGCCAAGATCATCGCCAAGGAGCGGCCCGACGCGCTGCTGCCGACCATGGGCGGCCAGACCGCGCTCAACACCGCTCTGTCGCTGCGCCGCATGGGCGTGCTGGAGCGCTACAATGTCGAGATGATCGGCGCCGACGCCACGGCCATCGACAAGGCCGAGGACCGCGCGCTGTTTCGCGAGGCGATGAAGAAGATCGGCTTGGAGACGCCGAAGTCGATGCTGGCCAACGCCACCGACGTCAAGAACACCGACCGCAAGACGCACGAGGCCGAGCGCGCCGCGCTGAAAGCCGAGAAGCCGGCCGATCTCGACGCCGCGCTCGATGCGCTGGAAACCCGCTGGAACCTCGGCGAAGGCGACCGCAAGCAGCGCTACATCAGTCATGGCATGGCGATTGCAGCCCAGGCGCTCGACCATGTCGGCCTGCCCGCAATCATCCGCCCATCCTTCACCATGGGCGGCACCGGCGGCGGCATCGCCTACAACCGCGCCGAATTCTACGAGATCGTCCAGTCCGGCCTCGACGCCTCGCCGACCACCGAAGTGCTGATCGAGGAAAGCGTGCTCGGCTGGAAGGAGTATGAGATGGAGGTTGTCCGCGACAAGGCGGACAATTGCATCATCGTCTGCTCGATCGAGAACATCGACCCGATGGGCGTGCACACCGGCGATTCGATCACCGTCGCCCCTGCCCTGACCTTGACCGACAAAGAGTACCAGATGATGCGCAACGCCTCGATCGCGGTGCTGCGCGAGATCGGCGTCGAGACCGGCGGCTCCAACGTGCAGTTCGCCGTCAATCCTGCGGACGGAAGGCTCGTCGTCATCGAGATGAACCCGCGCGTCTCGCGCAGCTCCGCCTTGGCTTCGAAGGCGACCGGTTTCCCGATTGCCAAGATCGCGGCCAAGCTCGCCGTCGGCTACACGCTGGACGAGCTGGAGAACGACATCACCGGCGGCGCGACGCCAGCCTCGTTCGAACCCAGCATCGACTATGTCGTGACGAAAATCCCGCGCTTTGCGTTTGAAAAGTTCCCCGGCGCCGAGCCGGTGCTCACCACCGCGATGAAGTCGGTCGGCGAGGTCATGGCCATCGGCCGCACCTTCCAGGAATCGCTGCAGAAGGCGCTACGCGGCCTCGAAACCGGCCTCACCGGCCTCGACGAGATCGAGATCCCCGGCCTCGGTTACGGTGCTGCGACCGCCAACCATGCCGACGACCGCAATGCCATCCGCGCAGCACTCGGCACGCCGACGCCCGACCGGCTGCGCATGGTGGCGCAGGCGATCCGCATGGGCACCTCGCTGGAAGACGTGCACGCCATGTGCAAGATCGACCCGTGGTTCCTCGAGCAGATCGCCGGCATCCTGGCCATGGAGGCCCGCATCCGCGAGCACGGCATCCCCGAGGATGCCGTCAACCTGCGTATGCTGAAAGCGATGGGTTTTTCGGACGCCCGCCTGGCGTCGCTGACCCGAACCGACATCGAAGTGATCGAGAAGGCGCGTGAAAAGCTCGACGTTCATCCGGTCTACAAGCGCATCGACACTTGCGCGGCCGAGTTCGCCTCGCCCACCGCTTACATGTACTCGACCTATGAAGTGCCGTTTGCCGGCGCGCTCGCCAACGAGGCGCAGGTCTCGTCGCGCAAGAAAGTCGTCATCCTCGGTGGCGGCCCCAACCGCATCGGCCAGGGCATCGAGTTCGACTATTGCTGCTGCCATGCCGCCTTTGCGCTGCGCGATGCCGGCTATGAGGCGATCATGATCAACTGCAACCCGGAGACGGTCTCGACCGACTACGACACCTCGGACCGGCTCTATTTCGAGCCGCTGACGGCGGAGGACGTGCTGGAGATCCTGCGCGCCGAACAGGCGTCGGGCGAACTGGTCGGCGTCATCGTCCAGTTCGGCGGCCAGACGCCGCTGAAGCTGGCCGATGCGCTCGAAAAAGCCGGCATCCCGATCCTCGGCACCTCGCCCGACATGATCGATCTGGCCGAGGACCGCGACCGCTTCCAGAAGCTGCTGCACAAGCTCGGCCTCAGCCAGCCAAAGAACGGCATTGCCTATTCGGTCGAGCAGGCCCGCCTCGTCGCCGGCGAGCTCGGTTTCCCGCTGGTGGTGCGCCCCTCCTATGTGCTCGGCGGCCGTGCCATGCAGATCATCCACAGCGAGGGCATGCTGCAAACCTATTTGCTCGACACCGTGCCCGGCCTGGTGCCGGAGGACATCAAGCAGAAATACCCCAACGACAAGACCGGCCAGATCAACACGCTCTTGGGCAAGAACCCGCTGCTGTTCGATACCTATCTCAGTGGCGCCATCGAGGTCGATGTCGATTGCCTCTGCGACGGCAAGGACACCTTCGTCTCCGGCATATTGGAGCATATCGAGGAAGCCGGCATCCATTCGGGCGACAGTGCCTGCTCGCTGCCGGTGCACTCGCTGCCTTCGGAACTGGTCGACGAGCTGGAGCGCCAGACGGCAGCCCTTGCCCGCGCGCTCAATGTCGGCGGCCTGATGAACGTGCAGTACGCGATCAAGGACGGCACGGTCTATGTGCTGGAGGTCAACCCGCGCGCGTCGCGCACCGTGCCCTTCGTCGCCAAGACCATCGGCCGACCGATCGCGAAAATTGCTGCCCGCATCATGGCCGGCGAGAAACTGGAAGACGCCTTCGCCCATTACGGCGCCATGCCCGACCCCAGGAACCCCGGTCACATCGCGGTCAAGGAAGCGGTGTTCCCCTTCGCCCGCTTCCCCGGCGTCGACATATTGCTCGGCCCGGAAATGCGCTCGACCGGCGAGGTCATGGGCCTCGACCGCGATTTTGCGCTCGCCTTCGCCAAGAGCCAGCTCGGCGCCGGCGTCGACCTGCCGCGCTCCGGCACGCTGTTCGTCTCGGTGCGCGACGAGGACAAGAAGGGCATATTGCCGGCGGTCAAGCGCCTCGCCGGCCTCGGCTTCAAGGTGCTGGCGACCTCAGGCACGCAGCGCTTTCTCGCGGAAAACGGCGTCGTCGCCGAGAAAATAAACAAGGTCCTGGAAGGCCGCCCCCACATCGAAGACGCCATCCGCAACCGCCAGGTGCAGATCGTCTTCAACACCACAGATGGCCAGAAGGCGGTATCGGACTCGAAATCGCTGCGCCGCGCCACGCTGATGCAGAAGGTGCCGTATTACACGACGCTATCGGGTGCCGCGGCTGTGGCGGAAGCGATTGCGGCGCTGAAGGCGGGGAGCCTGGAGGTGAGGCCGCTGCAGGAGTATTTTGCTTAAGCGATTAGCTCCCTTCTCCCCGTTCAAGGGGGAGAACGTGCCGGCAGGCAGATGAGGGACGGCGCCGACATTGAGACCCCAGCATCAAGAATGCTGCGTCCACGACGCTCGTCTGGCCATTGTTGAAATCTAATGCTTCGTATTCAATGACAACGGCGGAAAACGGTGGAAAGCGGCCCTTCAGCTGGCTCATCTCTCATGGAAAACTCGTAAGGGAAAACCAGCAATCTGTGAATGCGCTTCTTAAGTGGCTACAGTCGATCAAAGATGCAATCTTTAAGCTCTTGGAATACTGGCATCTCAGCGACTAGATACTTTGACAGAGCGATCTTGAAAACGTCGGCATTGATACTGGCTTTAATGCCGCAAAAATTCTTGATTCGCTGCGTGTCGTCCTTGAGATTCTGGTCGTTAATGTCGGTTACGAAGGCATCGTAGGCCGCCTCTTCAAAAGCCAGCCCCTCTCCGAGGCAATACGCTTTCAATACATCTTTGTCGTATAGATAATTCTCAATCTCCCATCGCTTAAGAACTCTGTGATTTTTTTGATTTGTACTCAGATACACCTGTCGATCGTTCTCGGTCGTAGCCTTTCCTGATGCCATGTCGCGATCTTTAAGTACCCAGATGGCAACCGTAGGAAACACCTTCCCGAGCACGGCTAGCGCAATCGCGCTGCGTTGATCAGGCTCGGTATTTCCTCCACTTGAGGTAAACAGCGCTTCAGGATGGGATTGCGCGAAGATGCTGTTGAAGGCCTGCGCATCCATTCCCTTTTCCCGCCCACCCGCGCCAGGCTCCGCTCTCCCCTCGCAGTAAATGATGATCGACGGGCTCACGAGATGGGCCAAATCATCCAACGCGATGGCGAATAGGTCGCGCCATGTACCCGGACCGATCTTGACTGGCGTCAAGGTGCGAGGCTCTGACGCCAGACTATATTCGGGACGGAATTGAATGATCTGACACTTGTCCTGCATCTTTGTCTGCAAGGCCTTAAGGAAGCCGATGCTGTGCGTTGTGAGCCAAATCTGACAGTTAGGGCCGACAAGCCTGTCAATTTCTACAAGTAGGTTTCCTTGTATCGATGTATTTATGTGTAATTCCGGTTCATCTATGAGAAATACCGTATCCTGATAATCATCTTTTCTTAAGTAAAGATCGAGAAGTATATCAACAACCTCTTTTTCCCCCGAAGAAAGAACATTGAAATCAAACTCCTTTGGATGATCTTTCTTTTTGAAATAAATTGTCCCTTTATTCCCCTCCACATTCCCTATGTTGTCAATATGCAAATCAAGGCACCTCTCGATGGAGGCATTTAGATCACCGATGATTTTGGCTTTAGCTTCACTCGGTTTAACATCGTTGTCATCGCGATAACGATTATACACGGCATAAAGACGCCGGTAATTTTCTTCCATTTTGGCATCTAGGCTCGACGCATCGCCTGCGCCATACGAGTTCAGCTTGATTTCCGGGACAGCTCTCGTCTCTGCGATTTTCAGTTGACTGTTGTAGCGGTATGGACTGCGGAACGAAAAGATCGTGTTTGAGCTCCCGGTTGCTTGCCTTGCCTGGTGGATTTTAGCGAAGTTTCCATCTTCGAATTGAACCTCTATGTCCTGCCAACTTGAATCCGCTCCGGTCATCGAGTGGTAGCTAGGATCCCGACCACTACGCTGTCCAAGTTGCTGATGCGCGTTTGCGTGGTGCAGAAGGCCATCCAACACGCTGCTCTTTCCGCAACCGTTCGGACCCACCAAAGCAACGATGCGGGCAGGGGTCGGGCCTAGATCAATGGTGAGATCGTGAAAACGCTTGTAGCCGTTCTTGAGCCTGATTTTGGTGATGAACATTAATACCTACAAGTTGATTGTTGCCATCGCTCCTCGAGTTCTAACACAAAACAAATTTCGGAGAAGTGTGTGAAGTATTTTGATGCGCATCAGGTTTAGATTCGAAGCCGACGTTCCCAGCGGCTGATACGAACGTCGGAAAGGTCATTTCCGCTATTCCTGGGGATATCACGCATTGAGTTTTCAACACTACCGACACTCACGCCACTGCCACGCACTCGATCTCGATATCAAACTCCATCGGCCAAGAAGCCACCGGCACAAAACTCCGCGCCGGCGGGTTCGTCGAAAAATACTTCGCATAGACCCGGTTGATGGCGTTGTAGAAGCCCGAATTGACGGCGTAGATGCGCACCATCACCACGTTGTCCAGCGAAGTGCCGGCCGCTTCCAGGCAGTGTTTCAGCGCCTTGAGCGACGCCTCGGTCTGCGTTTCGATATCTCCGCGCACCATCTCGCCGGTCACCATGTCCACCGGCGGTGTCGCCGAGATGAACACGAAGCCGTTGGCCTTGACCGCTGTCGAGCAGGGAAGGCCGAGCGCCCGCACCTTGTCCGACATGACCGGCACTTCGATGATTTCTTTCTTCATGGTGGTTCTCCTCCCCTTTGTTGGACAGGTTGGCGCAAAGGCCCCCTCACCCAGCCTCCGCTTCGCTCGGCTGACCTCTCCCCGAGGGGAGAGGAGACTTGCAACGTCGGCGCCTTCCTCTTCTCCCCAGCGGGGAGAAGGTGGCCGCGCAGCGGTCGGATGAGGGGGTCTTTTGCGTGAACCTCTGATTTCAGGGAGCTTGTCCCGGCACTGGCGGAACGCCAGCGCCGACGCATGGTCCAGGCCTCAACCCGTCGCCACGCACTCGATCTCGATATCGAACTCCATCGGCCACGACGCCACCGGCACGAAGGTCCGCGACGGCGGGTTTTCGGGAAAATGCCTGGCATAGACCCGGTTGATGGCGTTGTAGAAGCCGGAATTGACGGCGTAGATGCGCACCATCACCACGTTGTCGAGCGAAGTACCCGCCGCTTCCAGGCAATGCTTCAGCGCCTTCAGCGACGCCTCGGTCTGGGTTTCGATGTCGCCCTTGACCAGCCTGCCGGTCGCAATATCGAGCGGCGGCATGCCGGACACGAAGACCAGCCCGGCGGCCCTGGTCACCAGCGACAGCGGCAAGCCAAGCGCCCGCACGGCCGCCGACAGCACCGGCACTTCGATGATTTCCTTCTTCATGGCAATCCTCCCTTGTTTGCAGGAGCTTATCCTGGCACGGGCGGAACGCCAGCGCCGTTCTTCCCTTCCCTTCTCCCCCTGTGGGAGAAGGAAGATGCGGCGCTAGAGAAAACCGATGAACCGTCCGGCGAAAAGCACTGAAGTCCACAGCAGAATCGAAAGCACGGCCAGGGCGGTCCCGCCTGCCGGTTCGTCGCTGCCTGTCGCGCGGCAAAGGCGCAGGAAGGCGAGCAGGTTGACGCCGGCAACAAGGATGAGTGTCATCTTGGCGAGGAAGATCGGCATCGCCGCATAGGTGCTCGCCCTCACCGAAAACAGCAGCGAGCCTGTGACAAGCGCACCCGCGAACGCCGCCAATGCGATCCGGCGCAGCAGCGCGACGAATGCCGCATACGGCAGCGAGCGGAAGGCGCCGCAGATCCTGAGGTCCATCAGAACGACGCTGGTCAGCAGCGCGCCGATCGACATGATGTGGAGCGCATTGACCACGGGGTAGGCAACGAAGGAGGCCTTCAGCCAACGCGCGAAGGCAAGTTGCTCGATACCGGCGAGGAACTCCGCCATCTAGGCCGGTGGCACACGCTCTGGATGGACATCGTATGTCTCGCCATTGACGATGATGCGCACCGCCTTCATGCGCTTTTCGGTCGCCTCGAGCGAGCGGTTGCCGATCGCGGTTACCTCGTCGCCGACCTTGGCAACATCCTCCGTGAAGCCGGCGGCGATCGTTCGGGATGCCGGCGCCAACTCCACCCGCCAGGCCTGTCCCTCGGCGTCGACATCCAGCGTGGCATGCGGATTGCCGATATAGATGGCCGTGATCTTGCCCCTGAGTTCGAAAAAGCCGTCCTGCGTCCACGACCAGCCATGATGGGCATAGGCCGCGGTGCCGGCGGCGAGGATCACGGCCACCGTCAGCGCGACGCCGCGAATTGCGTTGAAAGGTGACTGCATCACTCGTCTCCTCGGTTCGTTCAGCAGGCAATCGAGAGTAGGACGCGGCACGGCAAGGTCAAATCACATCGGGCGAAAGACCGGCACGGCTAGGCGCCCACTTGTGATGCTTGGTTTTGCCAAACGGGCTGGCGTTCACCGCAGCACTCTACGGCGCCCCCGTAGAGCGCGGACTTGAACCGCCTTCAACCCTGGTGCGCGACCGCCAGTTCCTTTACGTGCCTTTCGTGCATCTTCAGCGTCGGCAGCGTCTTCTTGGCGAATTCCTTCATCGCCGGCTCGTCGCCCGACTTTGCATAGGCGCTGAACAGCGCGACGGCTTCCTTGTGGGCGTTGGTCTGCATCTCGATGTATTTCGCCTGGAACTGACCGCCGGTTGCGCCCTTCAGCTCATCGAGCATCTTCTGCTCCTTGGGCTGCAATGCCGGACCGGAAGGCGCCGTGGCCGAGGTTGTCTGGCCCAGGCTGAGAGCCGTCTTGAAATCCTCGCCGGCCTTGGTGTGATCGGCGATCATCTGCTTGGCGAATGCCTTGACATCGGCGTCGGTCGCCTGTTGCTCGGCGAGCTTGCTGGACTGGATCTCGAACTCATTGGCGCTTGGCACCATTTTGATGAAGGTCGAAGTGTCGACCTTGGTCGTGGCGACAAGCGGCGCGACCGTCGTCGATTGGGCAAAGGCGGGCGCGCCGCCCAGCAATGCCGCGGCGGTAAGGACAAGAAGGGGCTTCATGGCATGTCTCCGGGTTTGAACTATCCCTCGGACAATCCAACGCGGTTAAAGCGACGAGGTTGCGCGGACATCTTTTCTCGCCAAACGACGGCACTTCAATGGCAGCAAGCCTCGCCATATTGCAGCTGTTCGTGCCAGTTCGGCCGGCCTTCCGGCGTGAAATCCATCAGGTTCCACAGGATCTCGCAGGTGCCGATGGCGCGCGGGTCCTGGTCGGGCTCCGGTGCCGCGAAGCCGAGCTCGGAAGACCAGAAATGGCGGATGCCATCCGCGTCACGATGGAATACCGACAGCAGCGGGATCTGCGCGCCGTCGGCATCCTCGGCATTGTAGTCGCGCTTGAAGCTGTTGTTGGCCGAAGATACCAGCCGCATGTTGCGCCAGTCCCTGTCGCGGCCGAGCGTGACCAGGTTTTCGAGCGCGGTCTTGCCCACCACGACGAAATTGAAGCCGGCGGCCTCGAGATGGCCGACCGCGCCGTCGAACTGGTCGAGCAGCGCCGTACAGGACGGGCATGGCTGGTCCTGTCGCGCAAGCTTCGCCGTGCCGCCGCTGGCGGCCACGTCGCGCTTTTCCTGCGGATGGCGCGGAAACATCATGTTGTATAGAATCAGGCTGTTCTTGCCCGGCGCGAACAGCTCCGACAGTTTTATTTTCGCGGGCCTGCCTTCGGTGTCCAGCTCGTCGAACTCATAGTCCTGGCGGACCAGTCCGCCCGGCGGCAGCGCCCGCCGTGCCTCGGCCACGGCCTCCATGGCGCGGCGCAGCTCGATTTCCTTGCGCAGCAGTTTTTCACGCGCGGTGCGGTATCTGGCGGATTCGTTGGGAAAGGTGATCATGACAGTCTCCTTGGATCGTCGCGCCGGCGTCCCGGCACGGTTGCTCTGCGACCCAAGGACGTCTCGCGGCCGTCGGATCCGACATTTGCGCAGGAGCGCGGCGACGAAGCCTTCCCGAAAAGATTGGACGGACGCTACCGCGCTTGGGGCACAGGGCAGTCGGTGTCGGCATCCTTGCAATTGAGGTAGCCTTGCAGGTCCTTCAGCCTGCTGTTGGTGAGGGACGCCCGGCAGGAAGCCACGACCATCGGATACATGCTGCCCGCATCGGCAGGCGGGCCACCCTGGAAATTGCATTCGGCGTCGCGGAAAGCGATCCAGGCGCGCTGCGCATTGACCAGCAGCTTCTTCGACGCCGCATTGTCCTTCAGCCTGCCCTCGATCTGCCGGTAGGCGTCGTTGAGCTTCTTGTCGGCGGCGTCGAATGCCTTGCCGGCGCATTCGTTCATGGTCGCCTGGTCCTGCGCGTTGGCGCAGTCGTCGGCGGCCCGCGCGGTGCCGGCATAGAGCGGAACGGCGAGTATCAGGGTGGCAAGGCTGGAGAGCAGAAACCGCATCATGTTTCCTCCGGTTCAGCAACGCCCCACGCCGGCGAAGCTTAGCAACCGGCCGAGTGCAGGCAAGATGCGGCCTGCCGCGTTGGTGGACAGTTCCTTTACTTGCCCGGTTCTCGCGGCAGCTCGGCAAGACGCGCCGCAGGTTGACTGCCGCCTCACCCCTTGACGCCACCGGCGGTGAGACCGGAGACGATCTTGCGCTGGAAGATCAGGACCAGCACCACCAGCGGCGCCGTGACGATCACCGACGCTGCCATGATGTTGCCCCATGGGATCTCGAACTGCGAGTTGCCGGAGAGCAGCGCGATCGCCACCGGCACGGTCCGCTGCGCGTTGTTGGAGGTGAATGTCAGGGCAAAGAGGAACTCGTTCCACGCACCGATGAAGGCCAGCAGCCCGGTGGTCGCCAGCGCCGGCCACATCAGTGGCAGGAACACTTGCGTGATGATGATCCACGGCGTCGCGCCGTCGAGGATCGCCGCCTCCTCGACCTCGACCGGCAGGTCGCGGACGAAGGTTGTGAGCACCCAGACGGTGAAGGGCAAGGTGAAGATCATGTAGGAGAAGATCAGCGCGAACAGCGAATTGTAGAGGCCGAACATGCGGACCAATTCGAACAGCCCGGCCAGCAGCGCCACCTGCGGGAACATCGAGACCGACAGGATGGTGAACAGCAGGGCCGAGCGGCCGCGAAACCGGATGCGTGCCAGCGCATAGGCTGATGTGACGCCGAGCAACAGCGACAGCGCGACGACCGCGCCCGAGACGAACAGCGAATTTATGAGATTGCGCACGAAGCTGCCCTCGGTCAGCACATTCCGGTAGTTGGCAAGACTGACCGTCGTCGGCCACAGATCGGCCCGGAACAGGTCGGTGCCCGATTTCAGGCTGGTGACGATGGCGTAGTAGAACGGGAACACCGCGACGAAGACGATTGCGCCGACCAGCAGATAAAAGGCCGTGCGCTTCAGGATCCACATGTCAGCGGCCTCCGTCCAGGCTTATCCGGCCGATCCGGATATAGGCGATGGTGAGCAAGGCGAGGATGAGGAAGAGCAAGGTCGAGGCGGCGGAGCCATAGGCGAACTTGTCGAACTCGAACAGGTTCTCGCGGGCGAACACCGACATCGACTTGGTGTGCACATTGTTGGGCGTCAGCACATAGATCAGGTCGAAGATGCGCAGCGCGTCGAGCGCGCGGAAGATCACGGCCACCATCACCGCCGGACGGATGAGCGGCAACGTCACCCACCAGAAGATCTGCCACGGGTTGGCGCCGTCGAGTCTGGCGACCTCGATGATCTCCCTCGGCAGCATCTGCAGCGCGGCCAGGATGAGCAGCGCCATGAATGGTGTCGTTTTCCAGATATCGACGATGAGGATCGCCACCATCGCCGTGTCGGCGTTGGCCGTCCAGGCGATCTTGGCGCTGGTCAGGCCGAGGTTGAGCAACACGACGTTGATGATGCCGAACTGGTCGTTGAGCATCCACTGCCACATCTTCGCCGAGACGATCGTCGGAATGGCCCAGGGGATCAGGATCGCCGCCCTGACGATGCCGCGACCAGGGAATTTGGCATTGAGAACCAGGGCAACGATCATGCCGAGGATCGTCTCGCAGGTAACCGAGATCACCGCGAAGCGCGCCGTATTCCAGACGGCACGCCACCAGACCGGATCAACCAGCAGACCATCGTAGAGGACCCGCCCGCTCGGCATGCTGAACACCGAGAAATAATTGGCGAAGCCGACCCATTGGCGTGCGTCGAGGTCGGCCAGCGAGGCGTCGGTGAAGCTGAAGTAAACCGTGCGGGCGAGCGGCCAGCCGGCCGCCGCGGCGAGCACCAGAAGCATTGGCGTCAGGAAAAGCCAGGCCGAGCGAACGCGCTGAGCCGTCAACGACGAGTGCGCAGCCCTGGCTGTTTCAGGTTCCATTCTTATCATCTCGCACCCGCTCGTTGCGGCTCCGCCAGGCGGATGCCCCAGCATCGTCGCGTCACCAGCCTCGGCCCTTCAGCTTGGTCAGCATTGCTTCGAGGTCGGCCAGATTGTCGGTGGCAGTGCCGTCGCCCGAGAGCGTGTTGTGAACGGCGTTCCAGAACTGGCTCGACGCCTCGTTGTATTTGATCCTGGTCGCGGCCGAGGGGCGCGGCACCGCGTTGAGAAAGATCTGCTTCCAGCGCGGAACGATCGGCTGTTGCCGGGCGATGTCGGCATCGTCATACAGCGCCTGGATGGTCGGCAGGTTGGACGTCTTCAGCGTGCGGTATTTCTGCATCGCGGGCGAGGCGATGAACTTGACCAGCTCGATCGCGGCATCCCGATGCTTCGAATATTTGGAGACGGCGAGGTTCCAACCGCCCAGCGTCGCGATCGGCCGGGCGCCTTCGCCCGTGCCGGCCGGCAGCGGCGCCACGTCGAATTTGCCCTTGATCGGCGAGCCCCCGCCGTTGCCGAGCGCGTAGGCATAGGGCCAGTTGCGCATGAACACCGCGTTGCCGGTCTGCCACACGCCGCGCGATTCCTCTTCCTGGTAGGCAAGCACGCCGGGCGGCGCGATGGTCCCGACCCAGCCCCTGGCCATATCGAGCACCGCCGCCGCATTTGGGTTGTTGATGGAGATGGAGCCGTCCGGCTCGATGATCTGGCCGCCGCCACTCGACATCACCCATTCGAGCGCGTTGCAGGTCAGGCCCTCATAGGCGTTGCCCTGGAAGACGAAGCCCCAGATATCCCGATTGCCCGCCGCACGCTCCCTGTCCATGACCAGCTTGGCGGTGTCTGCCAGCTCCTTCCAGGTCGTCGGCACCTTGGCGCCGTATTTGTCGAGCAGATCCTTGCGGTAGTAGAGCGCCGGCGCATCGGTGAAGATCGGCAGCGCGACGAGCTTGCCGTTGACCGTCTGCGACTGGATGATCGACGGGAAATGGGCGCCGACGACATCCTTGGTCGCGGCGGTCAGATCGACCAGCTGGCTGGCGAGCTGCGGCGCCCAGATCACGTCCGTCTGATAGACGTCGATGTCGCTGTTTCCCGCGGCGAGCCAAAGCCGGTATTGGCCGAACTGGTCGGTCCCGGACGTCGGCATGACGACGATGCCGACTTTGTTGCCGCTGTCCTTCTCGTAACGGTCGAGGATCTCGCGCAGCACCTTGATGCCGTCGCCCGTATCGCCCGACACGATCGACAGCTCGACGGCCTGCGCGGGCGTACCGACCAGCATGGCGGCCATGCCGAGCGCCAGAAATGCGTGAAAAAGCTTCATGGTGGTGGATGTCCCTCCGCCGCCGGCGACGGAAAATCCTCCCACGAACCGGCAGCTTGTCAGACCCCACCCTGCAATGAATGCGGAGCGACGCTTTGAGTTCCCAAATCACGCGGCTGGAACGGTTTCAGGCGTGCGGCGGAACCAGCGTCTCGTCGAGGATCTTGCGCAGCCGGATGTCGTTCAAAGCCGGCGCACGCGGTTCAGGCATCGCGCTCAGGCGTCGGGCTGCAGGCGGCGTCGCTGACGGTCGACACCAAGGCCGGTCGCCTCGAGCAGGCCCTTGCGCTTGGCGTCGAAATAATAGCCGGTCTGATAGAGCCAGTCGGCCTTCTTGGCGTTGCCGCCGGCCACCAACCAGGCGCCGCGCAGATATTTGACCGCGTATTTCAGATTGGTCTCGGCGTCGAACAGGCCCTTGGCCGGTCCGTCATAGCCCATGCCGCGCGCCGTCGCGTGCTTGATCTGCATCAACCCCCAATGGCCATTGTTGTAGGCTTTCGGGTTGAAGGTGCTCTCGCGGTTGACGACGTGGCGCACCAGGTCCACCGGCACCTGATAGAGGGCGGCATATTTCTCGATCAGCCTTTCGACATCGCCACGCACGCCCGTCGCATGTTCTTCGGTCGGCCCGAACGGACCCTGCACCAGGGCGGCCGGGTTCTGCGGCACGATATAGGCGACCTGCTGGACGCCGGGCATCCGGTCGCCCTTGGCGGTCGCCGGCATCACCAGCCCCGCGGTCGTATAGGTCTCGGCAGCCCGGATCGGCTCGCCCGCACTGGCCGGCGCAGGCGCCTGCCAGGCATTGGCGGTCATCACGGCAGGCACGGCTGGTGCCGCCGGCGTCGAACCGGCAAAGGCGGCGGTCACTGCCGCCGATTGCGCTGCGGGATCGAGCGGCAGCTCGGCCGTCTGAACGGGCGCAATACCGGAGGATTCCGGCAGCACAGAAACCGTCTCCGGCAGCGGCACGGTGAAGCCGGCATCAGTGCCGGCGACGGTCGCGGTTTCGGTAAGAGCCGGCGCGGACTTCATCTGCGAGGTCGACGTGCAACCGCTGATGCCGGCGGCGGCCAGGATCACGCCGATCGCTATAAGGTTGAATTTTGCTGGCAAGCCGAGCTCGGGTCCGATTTGTCGGGGTGTTAAGAAAATCCCTTACACCAGCGATTCATGACCGGCAATCGGGGCCATCAGCTGGTTTTCGGGTGGCAAGACTTGGCTCCCGATGCCATATTGTTCTGGATATGTACTGGGTCGAATCCCGGTTTTCTCCACTTTGCGGAAAGGAACGCATCATGGACGCGACGTCTTCGATCACGGCCGGCCACGCGGTGTTAGAAACAGTGATCGGTTTCATGGGCATTGCCTGGAGTGAAAAGGGCCTGATCCGGCTCTGTCTGCCCGAACGCAGCCGCGAAGCGGTGGAGCGGCGCTTGCTGCGCCATGGCGGTGTTTCCGCCTCCACGGCCCAGCCGCCATGGGTGGTCGAGTTGATCGCCTCGATCAAGGCCTACGCGGCGGGCGAGGACGTCGATTTCTCCGGCGTGCCGGTCGATCTCGACGGCGTCGACGATTTCCGCCTCGCCATCTACGAAGCGGCGCGAAAACTCTCCTTCGGCGAAACCACCACCTATGGAGAGCTGGCCAAGACGGCCGGCCATGCCGGACTCGCCCGCGAAACCGGGGCCGCCCTCGGCGCCAATCCGGTGCCGCTGGTCATTCCTTGCCACCGCATCCTAGCGGCCGGCGGCAAGATCGGCGGCTTCTCGGCACCGGGCGGTTCGGTCACCAAGGAGAAGATGCTGGCCATGGAAGGCGTGCGCGTCGGCCCGCCGCCACCGGCACAGGTTTCCTTCGGGTTCTGACGCGGACAGGTTCTAGTTGTTGTGGAAGAACCGCCTGCGGAAATGCCGGTCATTGTCCGGACGCTTGCAGTTATAGACGGGACAGGACTTGGTGTCGGCGCTCGGCACGTAGGCGCGCGTCCTCACCTCGCCCATGGTGCAGAATTGCTGGCTCTGCACATAGCGGTCGTAGAGCGGCAATCCCGGCACCCGCGTCGACTGGTAGCGCAGGATGACGGCGCCTTGCCGGGCTATCGTCGTCTGAACCTTGCCGCAGCTCATATGCGTCGGATCGTAGCGCGAGATCGCCTGCGCCTCGGCCGCCACCAGCGTCAGGCAGGCGGCAAGCAGAATGGTTTTCATGGTCTTCTCCCCTGGTCGCCGCTCAAGGACAGCGTGACCTGCCGCAACGTTTTCAGCAGATTGGGGCAGCCGTTGGGCAGCCCCTCGATCACGGCTTTCTCACGCAGTCTTGTATTTTATGCGAAACCAGCCTATATGCCTTCCATTGATATTTCGGCCGATCGATCCGGGCCTCGCGATCTTCGCGTTTGCTGACGTCTATCTCCAAAATCTCGATGCACACCGGCTGGACTTCGGTCTGGTCAAACTAAAGCAAATGTTGAAGGACTATTAAAAATGGCAACTGGAACGGTCAAGTGGTTCAACGCCACCAAGGGCTTCGGCTTCATTCAGCCTGACGCAGGCGGCGCGGACGTTTTCGTCCATATCTCCGCTGTCGAGCGTGCTGGACTGTCGACCTTGGTCGAAGGCCAGAAGATCAACTTCGAGATCGAGCAGGACCGCCGCACTGGCAAGTCGTCCGCTGGATCTCTGAGCAAGGCAGCCTGATTTTGCGATAGCGCGCGCCGGGCGAGAGCCCGGGGCGCGCGGCAAGTCACGGATGTACTGACAGTCGCGCGAGAAGCGCGCCGGAGCGGAAAGACCCGACAAGCTGGATCAGCGGATAGCTGCCAGCCCGGACCGGACGCTCCCGATCAGGCTACCATGGAAGGCGGGATTTTTCCCGCCTTTTTGCTGTCTGGGGTTTAACGCCGACGGCCAGGAGCTATAGTCCCACCTCTGGTGACACTTTTGACCCAATTTGTGGTACTATTCAGCCATGACCAAGCTTGAGCAAATCGAAAAATCCGTCGCCGAACTGAGCGCTGAGGAACTGAAGGCGTTTGCCGCCTGGTTCGAGGCGCTTCGGGCGGACATGTGGGATCGGCAGATCGAAGCCGACGCGAAGGCGGGCCGATTGGACAAGCTTGCCGAACAGGCACTGGCGGATCATCGCGCTGGCCGGACGCGCCCTCTGTGAATCACGTCGCCTCCCCATCGTTCCGGAGGCCACTGCGTTTCAAACAAGTTGGACGATATTGGTCGGCGCGAGTTGACGACAATTACCGAGCTGTTGCCATCCGCATCAATGATGACGTGATCTGGTTCTGGATCGGCACCCATGCTGATTACGATCATCTCCTGAAGTAACCAATACTCCTGGCCAAGGCCGCAAGCCCGATCAGGCGTCGCGCCTATCTCTGCGCCCAATCGGAGCAATGGCGATGGCGTAAGGACAAAGACTACCCCAGCCACTCGATCGGCACATGCCCCGGATCCGCCTCCACTCGGGCAAGCCAGGCGGCGACCGCCGGATAGGCGTCGAGCTGGAAGCCGCCCTGCTCCGCCGTATGGGTATAGGCATAGAGCGCGATGTCGGCGACGCTGAGCGCGCCGCCGGCGAAGAAGGCATTGTCTTCCAGATGCTTGTTCATCACGCCGAGCGCCTTGTTGCCGCGCTCCAGGGTCACCGCCAGCCGCTCCGGCGTCGCATCCGCGGCTCTTTCAGGGAAAGTCAGCAGCGCCTTGCGCACGGCGATGTAAGGCTCGTGGCTATACTGTTCGAAGAACAGCCATTGATAGGCGAGCCCCCGCTCGTATCTGCCCACCGGCAGGAATCGCGTGCCTTCGGCGAGATAGAGCAGGATGGCGTTGGACTCGGCCAGCCGCCGGCCATCATCGAGCTCGAGCAACGGCACCATGGCATTCGGATTCTTGGCGACAAAATCGGCTTTGCGCGTATCGCCGGTGTGCGAACTCACCTCGACATTGGTGAAGGCAAGGCCAAGCTTGGCCATCAGCAGGCGCGGCTTGTAGCAATTGCCGCTGTCGATCATGCCGTAAAGTATCATGGCTGTTCCCCGGAGCGCCGTCTCTGCTGCCGCGATTATCGCAGCGGCGGCGCCCTCAACCAATGATTTGTTTTGGTACGACGATCAGCGCCGCTGATACCGGCGACCTATTAGCCAAACAACGGGACGACATTGCCGACATTGCCAAGTAGCGTGTCGATGTGCAGCGGCTTTTCATCAAATATGGTGCCGGCGAGCGCGGGACGGGCGAGGAGAAAACCCTGCAGCAGGTCAACGCCGCCTTCGAGCGCGACGCGCAGATGGGTGGGCTGCTCGATACCTTCGACCAGCACCTTGGCGCCGCGATCATGCAGGCTGGAAACCAGCGGGCGGAAGAACCGTTCGGCGGCGGCGTGGCGGCAGAACTCCGCGAACCAGGTGCCGTCGATCTTGACGATATCGGGCTTGAGCAGGCTCACCCGCTCCTCGGTCGAGTGCCCGGTGCCGAAATCGTCGATGGCGATGCGGATGCCATCATGCCGCATTTCGCGCACCAGCCGGGCGAGAAGTGCGTCATCGGCCGCCTGCTCGGTGATTTCGCAGACCAGCATGCCCGGCGCCAGGCCGAAATCGCCGAGGTGTCTGCTCATCAGCCGGATCTCGGCCAGCGCCCGCCCGGGATGGTCGTTGATCAGCGGATTGTAGTTGAAGAACAGGTCGAGTCCCTCGACGCCGATGTTGCGAAAATTCATGAGGTGCAGCGCGCGGCACATGGTCTCGACAAACAGCCGGTCCGAGGCGGCAATGCTGTCGAAGAAAACCCGTGGCGCACCGGGGCGGCCGGCACGGTGCGGCTCGATCAGGGCTTCGACCGCGACAGCATGAAGGAACCGGCCGCGCGGCGCGAAAATCGGCTGATAGGCGCTGCGCAGCCGGAACTCGCCATGGATGCCGTATGCGATACCGACTTCATCGACCTGGATCGCATCGCCGACATTGCGCCGCCGCTCAAGCCTCATGGCGCCACCCGGCGCCCGAAGGCCTTCACGGGCCGCGCCGAGGGGGTTGCCACGGCAGGGGCAGCCGTGTCGGCGGCAGCGGCGGCGGGGGCCTGCCTGTTCTTGTCGAAGACGCGAAAGCTGGTCGGCGCCAGTTCGGGCCGCGCCAGCACGAAACCCTGCACCATCGATGCTCCCGATTTCTCGGCAAGCTCCAATTGCCAGCTCTCCTCGATACCTTCGAACACCGTCCGGATGCCTTGCGCCTCGAAGCTTCTCACCATGGTGGTCAAGAGCGCGAAGCCGGCGCCGGATTCCATCAGCTGCGTTATCCAATAGGCATCGAACTTGACGATATCGGGCTTCAACTCCCTGACGCGGTTGATGTCGGAATCGTCGGCGCCATAATCGTCGACGGCAATGCGAAAGCCGTTGGCTTTCAGTGCCGCGACGAAACTGTGCAGGGTTTCCTGCGACGCAGAGCGCTGCTCGGTCACTTCGCAGACGACCCGGCGTGGATCGATGCCGGCCTCATGCAGCACCAGCCGCATTTCGCGCAAGGCGGCGTCGGCAACGGGGCGTTCGGTGAACACCGACGGGTCGAAATTGATGAAAATCGACGCCTCTTGTGGCAGGCAGGCGCCGGCGTTCAGAAGATGCAGCGTCCTCGTCAGCGCCTCGATATGCAAACGGTCGGCGGCCGGGCAGGTCGAGAAGAAATTCATCGGCGATTGCGGCTCGCCGTCGCGGAACGGCCGGATCAGCCCTTCGAACGCGACCACCGACAGTTTGCCTTCGTTGAAGGCGAAGATCGGCTGGAAGGCGCTCTGCAGCGTGTAGATGCCCCAGACACCGGTGGAGGTGCCGTCGTCCTGACGGATGATGTGGGCAAGCCCGATGCTGCGCGACACTGTTCCTCGCCTCCGCGAACCGGCGGAATTGGTCTGCGATCCTGTCACTCAAGCCTCTACCGCTCGTTAATGAATTTATTGTTGCCGATCACCGGTCCCGATCACGGGTCATTGACGGCTGGATCAGCCGACAATGCTTGCACTGCGCGAAATCATGCGACATGAGAAGCGCCGCGGCCGCTCCTGGTCGCACCGATCTTCCATGGAGACGTTCAAGGTCATGGCTTTTCTTGCCGACACCCTTTCCCGCGTAAAGCCTTCGGCCACCATCGCGGTGACGCAGAAAGCGCGCGAGCTGAAAAATGCCGGCCGTGACATTATCGGCCTCGGCGCCGGCGAGCCGGATTTCGATACGCCTGACAACATCAAGAATGCGGCGATCGAGGCGATCCGCCGGGGCGAGACCAAGTATCCGCCGGTTTCGGGCATCGTGCCGCTGCGCGAGGCGATCTCGAAGAAATTCAACCGCGAGAACAATCTCGACTACAAGCCCGAGCAGACCATCGTCGGCACCGGCGGCAAGCAGATCCTGTTCAACGCCTTCATGGCGACCCTGAATCCGGGCGACGAGGTCATCATTCCGCGTCCCTACTGGGTCAGCTATCCCGAGATGGTGGCGATCTGCGGCGGCACCTCGGTGTTTGCCGACACCTCGATCGACAACGGCTTCAAGCTGACCGCTTCTGTGCTGGAAAAGGCGATCACGCCGCGCACAAAGTGGCTGCTGATGAACTCGCCGTCGAACCCGTCGGGCGCCGCCTACACCGAGGCTGAACTGCGCGCGCTCGCCGACGTGCTGTTGAAGCACCCGCATGTCTGGACGCTGACCGACGACATGTACGAGCACCTGACCTATGGCGATTTTGTCTTCAAGACCATCGCCGAGGTCGAGCCGAAACTCTACGACCGCACGCTGACCATGAATGGCGTGTCGAAAGCCTATGCCATGACCGGCTGGCGCATCGGCTATGCGGCCGGTCCCGTCCAGTTGATCAAGGCGATGGATATGATCCAGGGCCAGCAGACATCAGGTGCCTGCACCATCGCGCAATGGGCCTCCGTCGAGGCGCTCAACGGCCCCCAGGACTTCATCGCCAGGAACAAGGCGATATTTCAAGGCAGGCGCGATCTCGTCGTCTCGATGCTCAACCAGGCGCGCGGCATCACCTGTCCGTCTCCGGAGGGTGCCTTCTATGTCTATCCGTCCTGCGCCCAGCTGATCGGCAAGAAGACAAAAGCCGGCAAGCTGATCGACACCGACGAGACCTTCTGCTCGGAACTGCTCGAGGCCGAGGGTGTCGCCGTAGTGTTCGGCTCGGCTTTCGGACTTGGCCCCAACTTCCGCATCTCCTACGCCACCTCGGAGACACTGCTGGAAGAAGCCTGCACGCGCATCCAGCGTTTCACGGCATCACTGACCTGACTAGGCCGGCACTTAAACAGTAAACCCGGCTTCACCGCCGGGTTTCTGATCGGGCCGTCAGCCCTGCTTCGCCTCTTTGGCCGAGCGCGCCTCGGACGGCGACCAGCAGCGATGGTGGGGAACGCTGCAATCGCCGCCGTCAGCGTCGCGGCGTTGGAGCCCGCCGGGCTCGGCTCTCAGCCGCCATATTGCTCCGAGGTCACCGCCTCCAGCCAATCGGCATGGACGCCGTCAAGGGCTTCCTGCATGGCGATATGCGTCATCTCCGATGTCGACGACGCGCCATGCCAATGCTTTTCACCGGGGGCGAACGAGATGACGTCGCCCGCCCTGATCTCCTGGACCGGTTCGCCCCATGTCTGCGCGAGACCGGCGCCCACGGTAACATAGAGTGTCTGACCAAGCGGATGCGTGTGCCAGTGCGTGCGCGCGCCCGGCTCGAAGCTGACCAGCGTGGCCCGCAGCCGCGCCGGCGGCTCTTTCTCGATGATCGGCGTCTGCAACACCCGGCCGGTGAAATACTTGTCTGGCGCTATGATGGTCGGCACGCTACCGCAGGCAATGATCTTCATGGTCGATGGTTCCTTGAAACGGAGGGCGACGGGTCGCCTATCCCAGTTTCGGCCGATCTGGAACAACGTGCAACAGCGTTCGACCGCCAGACGCCCAGCGTCCGAGCAGCGCGTGTCCGCGGCCGAGTGCCGGATTTCTATTTTTCTTGCCCTGCCGGCAAACAAGTGGGACGATGGCTTTGGGCAGGTAGCGAAACGAAAAGAACCGCCCGCGACGGTCGAACAGGCCGGCCGCCGCTCAGGACCGATTGACCACGCCTGAACCATGCATGCCAGTCGGTCCTACGGGAAACGCCTGAGTGGAGGTCAGTCATGGGTACTCGCGCCGGAGGACGACGCACGGGACCGAAATGCATTGCCATAGTCGGTCCCTTCGCAAGCGGTAAGACGACACTTCTCGAAGCCATTTTGGCCCGTACCGGCTCAATTCCCCGACAAAATCCCGTTTCATCAGGCAATACCGTTTCAGATTATTCGCCCGAGGCACGGGCTCATGCCATGAGCGTCGAGGCGACGATCGCCACCACCGAATTCATGGGCGAGCAGATCACCTTCGTCGATTGTCCCGGCTCCATCGAATTCTCCTTCGAGGCCGAGCCGGTGCTGGCAGCCTGCGACCTTGCCGTGGTCGTTGCCGAGGCCGACGAAAAGAAGATCCCCGCCCTGCAGCTGATCATGCGCAAGCTCGACGATCTCGGCGTGCCGCGCATCCTGTTTCTCAACAAGGTCGACAAGGCAATCACCGGTGTGCGCGACACGCTGAAGATGCTGCAGCCGGCAAGCTCGGTGCCGTTGCTGCTGCGCCAGATTCCGTTGCGCAAGGACGGCGTCGTCATCGGTTCGATCGACCTGGCGCTGGAGCGTGCCTACATCTATCGCGAATATGCCGAGAGCGAAGTGGCTCAAATTCCGGGCGACGAAAAGGCGCGCGAGCTCGAGGCACGCTTCTCCATGCTGGAGACGCTGGCCGACCACGATGACCAGTTGATGGAACAGCTGCTCGAAGAGATCGAGCCGCCCAAGGACGCCATCTTTGATGATCTTGCCGCCGATCTGCGCGATGGCGCGGTGACGCCGGTGCTGATCGGCACCGCCGAGAAAGGCAACGGCGTGCTGCGCCTCCTGAAGGCGATCCGCCACGACGCACCCGACATCGACGCGACACGCAAGCGGCTCGGCGCACCGGATGGCGCGGCCACCCTGGTCCAGGTGATCAAGACCATCCACACGCCGCATGGCGGCAAACTGTCGGTGTCGCGCATCCTCTCCGGCCAGGTCGTCGATGGCTCCGAACTCTGGCTGCCCGGCGGCGATACGGCCAAGGTCTCCGGCATCTACCGGATGCTTGGCAAGGATCAATCCAAGCTCACCATCGCCAAGGCCGGCGACACGGTGGCGCTCGGCAAACTGGACGAGGTCAAGACCGGCCAGACGCTGAGCTCGGTCAAGGGCGGCATCAAGCCGCTCATCGAGCTCGAGCCGCCGCAGCCGGTCTTCGCCTTCGCGCTGCGCCCCAAGGAACGCAAGGACGAAGTGAAGATGTCGGCCGCCATCCAGCGGCTGGCCGAGGAAGATCCCTCGCTTAGCCTGCGCCACAACCAGGACTCGGCCGAGACCGTGCTATCCGGCCATGGCGAGATGCATCTGCGCGTGGTGCGCGAGCGGCTGGAAGGCAAGAACCAGATACCGGTCGAAGGCCATGCGCCTGCGGTGCCCTATCGCGAGACGATCCGCAAGCCGGCGCAGCAGCGCGGCCGTCACAAGAAACAGTCCGGCGGTCATGGCCAGTTCGGCGACGTGGTGATCGAGATCAAGCCGCTGCCGCGCGGCTCCGGCTTCCAGTTCACCGACACCATTACCGGCGGCGTCGTGCCGAAGACCTACATCCAGTCGGTCGAAACCGGTGTGCGTGACTATCTGAAGTCCGGGCCGCTCGGCTTTCCCGTCGTCGATGTCGCCGTCAACCTGTCGGACGGCTCGTACCACGCGGTGGATTCCTCCGACATGGCCTTCCAGATGGCGGCCAGGCTGGCAATGAAGGAAGGCATGGCCGCCTGCTCGCCGGTGCTGCTGGAACCGGTGATGAAGGTTGAGATCGTCACGCCGTCCGATGCCACCTCGAAGATCATTGCGCTCATCCCGCAGCGGCGCGGCCAGATCCTTGGTTACGATGCGAGGCCCGGCTGGCCGGGTTGGGATGTCGTCGAGGCCACCATGCCGCAGGCCGAGATCGGCGACCTGATCATCGAACTGCGCTCTGCCACCTCGGGCGTCGCCAGCTACCGTGCCGTCTTCGACCACATGGCCGAACTCACGGGTCGCCTAGCTGACGAGGCAATGAACACCAACGGCAAGGCTGCCTGACCTGCAGCATCGTCAAACGCCTCGGTTCGAGGGGCAAAAAAGAAACGACGCCCAGCGGGGACCGGGCGTCGTTTTGTTTGCGGACCGTTTCCTTGGGAGGTAAAACGGCAGGTCCGCCGCATTGTGTATCGCCGAACTTCGGCGGATGAAACGGTTCGGACGCGGTAGCCGCCTGAGCCCGGGCCGAACGAGTGATGCCCCCATCTCCCGTCCGAACCACACCGCGTCCTATGGTCGGCGTAGCAGGCCGCGGACGTCCGCGATATGTTACCAGAGGTTACATGTCACTGTTACGCGGCAATTGTGATGGATTTTTTGGCCGACCCAGCAGGGCACAGGCAACAAAAAAGCCGGATCAATGAAGATCCGGCTGAGTTTGATTGGAAGTGCCTGTTAAGGCTAACCTCCAGAGGGGAACACTCAAGGGCGCTAATGGGAGGAGAACGCGCCCAGGAGATGATCTATATATGTGCTCATCATGCCCAAGAAACAAGCATCTATTTTGCAACACTCGCATGCAAAAAGACGCAGGCTGTGGTCTACCCCATTCCAAGAGCCAATAGGACCAGAAAAATCGTCAAAATGGAGCGCTGCACTGGGCAATTTCCACTACAGATTCGCCAATCGTCGCTGGTTCTCGGCTCGAGATGCCAAAACTGCGCAGTGACGTGGAAGCGGGCAGCAGGCGTTCATTTCTAAGGCAATCGGGAGGAAAGCTGCCATGCGGACGTTTTCGGCGATCGCCGGCAGTGCGGCCTTCTTCATTGCAGCCCCGGGCGTGATTGCCGGGCTGGTGCCTTGGCTGTTGACCGACCGCTGGGGCTTGCCGTGGTCGAACCTGCCGGGCTTTGTCCCTGCTGGCGGGCTCTTGATCGTCGCTGCGGTCGCTGCGTTGCTGCATGCCTTCGGCCGCTTTGCGCTCGAAGGGCTGGGCACGCCCGCTCCGGTCGCGCCGACCGAGAGACTGGTGATCGGCGGCATCTACCGCCATGTCCGCAACCCGATGTATGTCGCCGTGCTTTCGATCATCCTCGGCCAGGCGCTGCTGTTCTCGAGCTGGACGCTGGTCGCCTATGCCGTCATCGGCGCGATCGCCATGGGCTCCTTCGTGCGGCTCTACGAGGAGCCGACATTGGCCCGCCGCTACGGCGCCGAATACGAGACCTACCGTCGCAATGTGCCTGGCTGGCTGACTCGCCTGACGCCTTGGCGGGGCTAGATTAGGTCAAGCAGAGCCACATGGGGTATGTTGAGATTCAGGTCAGGCCGAGCCGAGAGCGTGAGATTCCGAGAACCGGAACGGAGCGGACATTGGATCCGTGAGTACCGGAAGCGCAGGAAGCCCTCGTTCGCAGGCCCTCATCACCTGAATATCGATATGCCCCTCAGAAGGACCAGCTGCGCGCCTTGGCAATGATGAAATCGCGAAAGACGTGCAGCTTGGCCTGGTTCTTCATCGCGTCCGGATAGGCGAAATAGGTGTCGAAGGATGGCACTTCGGTTTCCGGCAGCAACTGCACCAGGTCGGAGTCCTTGCTGATCACGTAGTCGGGCAGCATCGCAATGCCGGCACCGCCTTGCACCGCGCGCTTGATCGACAATATGTCGTTGATCTGCAGCGTCGGCACCCTTTGTCCGCCTTCGAAATCGCCGACCGTTTCCAGCCAGTTCAGCTCCGACAGATGCGAAGGCACCGGCACGCCGAAGGTGACGATGCGATGAGCCTTCAGCTCGGCGACCGAAGCCGGCTTGCCGTACTTGGCGACATAGGAAGGCGCCGCGTAGAGGTGGAAGTGCACGGTGAACAGCCGGCGCTGGATCAGGTCCGGTTGCTGCGGCTGGCGCAGCCTGATGGCGCAATCGGCCTGGCGCATGGTGAGGTCGAGTTCCTCGTTGGCGAGGATCAGCTGCAGGCTGATTTCGGGATAGAGCTCGATGAACTCCTGCACCCGTTCAGTCAGCCAGCCGGCGCCGAGACCGACCGTCGTCGTCACCCTGAGCACGCCGGAAGGGCGGTCCTTGGTCTCGGTCAGCCGTGACTTGATGGTTTCCAGCTTCATCAGCACGTCATGCGCCGTGCGGAACAGCATCTCGCCCTGCTCGGTCAGCACCAGCCCGCGGGCGTGGCGGTTGAACAGCGGCACGCCGACATCATGCTCGAGCGCGCTGACCTGCCGCGAGATCGCCGATTGCGACAGATGCAATGTCTCGGCCGCATGGGTAAACGACCCCGCCTCCGCCGCAGCGTGAAACACGCGTAGCTTGTCCCAGTCCAACGCCATGATTCCCCTCGTTCTGTTTTGGCGTCTGAATGAAAAATCAGGCTTTTACACGGCATTTCTAAGCCGTTATCTGAACTCTCTACTCGGCCGCTTCGCGGTGCACCTCAATGCCGGCCAGATATTTCTCCGCCTCGAGTGCGGCCATGCAGCCGAGTCCCGCCGCCGTCACCGCCTGGCGGTAGATATCGTCGGTCACATCGCCGGCCGCGAACACGCCGGGCACGTCGGTGCGGGTCGAATCCGGCGCCGTCCACAGATAGCCGTTCGGCTTCTGCTTCAGCTTCCCGGCGAACAGTTCTACTGCCGGTGCGTGGCCGATGGCCACGAATACGCCATCGACCTTGAGGTGCGACACCTCGCCGGTCACCGCATGCTTGAGCTTCAGCCCTTCGACCGAGGGCGGCAACGGTGTCTTGCCGGGACGGCCGGTGATCTCGTCGACGATCGTGTCCCAGATGACGCGGACATTGTCCTTCTTCAAGAGCCGCTCACGCAGGATGCGTTCGGCGCGAAAATCGCTGCGCCTGTGGACGACCGTCACGCTCTTGGCGAGGTTGGACAGATAGAGCGCCTCTTCCACCGCCGAATTGCCGCCGCCGATCACCGCGACATCTTTGCCGCGATAGAAGAAACCATCGCAGGTGGCGCAGGCCGAGACGCCAAAACCCATGAAGGTCTGTTCGGTCGGGATGCCCAGCCATTTGGCCTGCGCGCCGGTGGCGATGATCAGCGCGTCGGCGGTGTAGGTGGTTCCGGAATCGCCCTTGGCACGGAACGGCCGCACGTTGAGATCGACCTCGGTGATGATGTCGTTGATGATGTCGGTGCCGACATGCTCGGCCTGCTTCAGCATCTGCTCCATCAGCCACGGCCCCTGGATCGGGTCGGCGAAGCCGGGATAGTTCTCGACATCGGTGGTGATCATCAGCTGGCCACCCTGCTGCAGGCCGGCGACCAGCATCGGCTTCAGCATGGCGCGGGCGGCGTAGACGGCCGCGGTATAGCCGGCCGGGCCGGAACCGATAATGAGAACAGGCGCGTGCTTGGTGGTCATTCAAAGCCTCTGCGGAGGGTTGCCGGCGATTGCGGCATGGAAAACTCGTCGCTACCGCGCGTAATGTAAGTGTTGCCCACGACGCCAGCAAGGCAAGTTGGCGTTCGTCCCCGGAAAGCTTTGTCGCACCCTTGCCCCGTCTGAACCTGCGAAATATTCCGGGCAAGGGATGGAATGGACAGCGAAGTCGTTTAATTACGAAATCACGCAAGATCCTTGCGTCTTGCCACTGACTTCTCGAGAGCCCTCATGCCGCTCAAGGCCGATCTCGACGCCATCGACTGGAAGATCCTGCGCGAGCTGCAGGGCGACGGCCGCATGACCAATGTCGAACTATCGAGCCGCGTCGGTATTTCGGCACCGCCATGCCTGCGCCGCGTGAAGCGGCTGGAGGAAGCCGGCATCATCCGTGGCTACCGCGCTTTGCTCAACGCGCCGGCGCTCGGTCTCGATGTCGTCGCCTTTTGCCTGATCGGCCTTCATCACCAGGCCGACGCCGAGCTGCGCATCTTTGCCGAGCGCACCCGAGGCTGGCCGATCGTGCGCGACGCCTGGATGGTGTCGGGCGAATCCGATTTCCTGCTGCATTGCGTGGCGAGCGACCTCGGCGCCTTCCAGACCTTCGTCATCGAGGAGCTGACCTCTGCCCCCAATGTCGACACGGTGCGCACCGCGCTCACCATCCGCCGGGTCAAGGACGAAGGGCTGGTCTCGTTCGCACAGCCTTGAGACAGTCGAACGGCGATGCGAATTCTCGGCTTCGCCACACCAGGGCCGCTTTGGCGTTCGATATCCTCTCGTGTAGAAAGCCGGATCGTTTTGCCGTGCCCGCTCTGGTGGGTTTCCTGGAGCAATTCCGGGAAAAATGTGTAACGGTTTCCGTCCGGGATTGCTAAAAAAGAGATGGCGCAAGCAGCGCAAATTCCGAGAACAGGGTGCCGCGGGGTGAGATCATGACTCGATTTGCTAGCCCCGTTTCGGCGCTCATCATCTGCATGAACGAAGCCGACATGATTGGCCAGTGCCTGGAAAGCGTCGACTTCTGCGCCGAGATCATCGTCGTCGATTCAGGCTCGACGGACAGCACCCTGGATGTTGTTCAGGAGTTCATCGCCAAGGGCTACCCTATAAGGCTGTTTCACAATGATTGGCCGGGCTTTCCACGCCAGCGGCAATTCGCGCTAGATCAGGCCACGCAGCCATGGTGCATTTCGATTGAAGCCGATGAGGCCATCGACGACCTGCTCAGGCAGTCGATCATCGACGTGACGCAGCCTCGCAATGACGCCTTCGACGGATGGTACATAAGACGCCGAGACAAGCTGAAGGGCTATGGCTACGCGCACCGCTGGGTACTGCACAACAGGCTGCTGCGTCTTTTCCGCCGCGACAAGGCCACCATGGACCTCAACTTGCGGGTCCATGAATCGTTCGAGGTGCCGGGCGAAACCGGCACGATTGAAAATGGCGTACTGCTGCATCGCCGCGAAATGACCGTCGCGGAGGACCTGGCAAGGGCCAACACCTATTCCGGCCTCAAGGTTGCCACGCTGATCGAAAAAGGCAAGAAGCCTGGCCTCGTGAAACTTGTGCTGTCGCCGTTCGGCAACTTCCTGAAGTTCTATCTGGCCAAGCGCTACTTCCTGTGCGGCCGGCACGGCTTCGTCTATTCGATGATGGTGATGGTGTATTCGTTCGCCACCGAGGCCAAGCTCTACGAAGAGTCGCGAGACAACGATCCGGTGTGAGCCGTCACGGCTCGCCCGAAACGGCGCCGAGTGCCGCAATCGCGGCGAGCAGTCCGTCGAAATCCCCATGATCGCGCCAGGACCTGACGGTGAAATCCGGTTGAACAGCCGCTTGCCCGTCGACCAGCCAGCCCTGCGACAGCCCGGCGCGCAGTCCCGCTTCCATGTCGGCCGGCTTGTCGCCCCCGATCAGCGAACGTTGCAGATCGAGCCCGAAATGCTTGGCCGCTTCCAGCAGCATGCCCGGATTGGGCTTGCGCATAGGATGATCTGACATCGCGAGCCGGCCGGAACCCGCCTCGTGATAGGCGCAGGCGAGGACCATATCCACGAATGCATTTTCGGCACCCAGCAGTTCGAGCACGCGGCCATTGACGGCGGCGAAATCGGCCCAACCGTAATAGCCTCGCGCGATGCCCGACTGGTTGGTGACGATGACGACGGGAATGCCGGCCCGGTTGGCCGCAGCGATCACTGCGGCGATATCCTCGCGCAGTACGATTTCGGCCGGATCGTCAGGATAGCCGGTGTCGAGATTGATGGTGCCGTCGCGGTCGAGGAAAAGCGCCGGCGTGCCTGCGGAGAAGACCCTCGATCCGACCCGCTCGACCCATAGGCCAGGCTCCGCCAGCGGATAGGATCCAGGCGGCGTGTCGTGCGTTTCAGCCATCGCTGAGACGCGCTTCGACGACCTCGCACAGATGGTGATAGAGGCACAGATGCCCCTGCTGGATGATCGGCGTCGAGGTCGACGGCACGTTGAGCAGGATGTCCGTCAGCGACTTCAGCTTGCCGCCGGTGTCGCCGGTCAGGCTGATCACCGTCATATCCATCATCCGCGCCTGTTCGGCTGCGGCGAGGATGCTCGGCGAGTTGCCACTGGTCGAGATTGCCAGAAGCACACCGCCGGCCGCGCCATGCGCCTCGACCTGGCGCGCAAACACGGTGTCGAAGCCATAGTCATTGCCCCAGGCGGTCAGCACGGCGGCATTGGCCGGCAGCGCGATGACATTGTAGGCCTTGCGCTCTTTGAGAAAGCGGCCGACCAGTTCACCGGCGATGTGGATGGCGTCGCTCGCCGAGCCGCCATTGCCGGCAATCAGCAAAGCTTTTCCAGAGGAAAGCGCCGTCACCACGGCGCTCGCCGCACGCTCCATCTCGCCGGTCAGGTCGCGCTCGACCATAGCGGAGATCGCAGCCGCGGAACGGACCAGGTAATCGTTCAGATCAGCCATGAAAACCTCAGTTGGTGATGCCGCCGGCACGCAATTTGCCAATGGTGCCGGTGGTGCTCTTGCCTGCGACGAGATCGACCAGCACGACCCGTCCGCCGGCCTTCTGCACCACATCGGCGCCGACGACGGTGTCGACCGTGTAATCGGCGCCCTTGACCAGTATGTCGGGCAGCAGAGCCTCGATCAGCGCTAAAGGCGTATCCTCTTCGAACACCACGACCGCATCGACCGAAGCCAAGGCGGCGAGCACGCAGGCGCGGTCGTGCTGATCATTGACCGGGCGCCCGGCGCCTTTCAGGCGCCGCACCGAGGCATCGCTGTTGAGACCGAGCACCAGCCGGTCGCACTGGCTGCGCGCGGCGTGCAAGAGGCTGACATGGCCGGCATGCAGGATGTCGAAGCAGCCATTGGTGAAGCCGACGCTCAAGCCCTCATCCTTCCACGCCGCCACCATGCGTGCGGCCGATGTGGCATCGAGGATGGCGTCCTTGTGGGCGGTCGGTCCGTGCGAGCGGAACAGCGCGCCGGTGAGTTCCTCGACCGTCAGTCGCGCGGTGCCGCGTTTTCCGACCACGACGCCGCCGGCGGCATTGGCGATCGAAGCAGCCATGACGGTATCGGCGCCTGCGGCCAACGCCAGCGCGAAGCTGGCGATCACCGTGTCGCCGGCACCCGAGACGTCGAACACTTCCCGCGCCTGGGTCGCGATGTGGCGCGCCTCGGTCGGACCGACGACGCTCATGCCCTTTTCGCTGCGCGTCGCGACGACGAAGTCGAAGCCGTGCGCCGAAATCAGCTGACGTGCCGCGCCGACAATCTCGTCATCGGCAAACACCGCGTGGCCGACAGCTTCGCCAAGTTCCTTACGGTTCGGGGTGATGGCGGTCGCCCCGGCATAGCGCGCATAGTCGCGACCCTTCGGGTCGACCAGCGCCGGCTTTCCCGCCTCGCGGCAGATGGCGATCAGGTCGGCAGCGACGCCGTCGAGCAGGATGCCCTTGCCGTAATCGGACAGGATGACGATGTCGGCGCGCGTCAGTGCGGCGCGGAAATGACGTATCAGGCCGGCGCGCTCCGACGCATCCAGCGGCTTGACCTCCTCCTCGTCGAAGCGCAACACCTGCTGGTTGAGCGCGCTGAAGCGGCTCTTCGACGATGTCATGCGGCCGCGCTCCTGCGCCAGGCCGGTCGTGTCGGCGCCAAGCTCGCCAAGCATCCGCAGCAGGCTGTCGCCTGCCACATCGGTGCCGATTACCGAGACGGGAACAGCGGTAGCACCGAGCGAAGCGATGTTGGCCACGACATTGCCGGCACCGCCCATCGTCGAGGTCTCGCCGCGCCCGTGCAGCACTGGGATCGGCGCTTCCGGCGAGATCCGCTCAATGACGCCGTTGACGAAACGGTCGAGGATGAAGTCGCCGACCACCAGCACGGTGGCCTGGCCGAACCGCGCAATGGCGCGGTGCAGGGGCTCGGGAGAAGGCGGATTGTGCTTGATCATGTCATCTGCGGCGCGCGGGAAAAGTCGATCTCAGATAGGTCATAGTGCTCGGATTGCGAGGTCGGTCGGTCACGGCGAAGCCGATATACCGCAATTCCATGCAGCGCAACGGCAGGGCATGATCGCGACGGCCCAGGCGGTCAGCTCTTCTGCAGGGCGACATGGACGCCCAGCCCTACCAGCACCGCGCCGCCGGCCCGCTGCATCAGCCGCTGTGCGCGGCTCGAACGTCGCAAGCGACCGATCACGGCACCGGCCAGGAACACGCAGACGACATCGGCCGACGAGAACATCAAATTGACTGTCGTGCCCAGCACGATGAATTGCAGCCAGACCGGAAACGCCGCCGAGGCATCGATGAACTGCGGCAGGAATGCCATGAAGAAGATCGCCGTCTTGGGATTGAGCACCTCGACGGTGATGCTCTCGAAAAAGGCACGTCGTGCCGATTTGCGCTCGATAGCGGGCAGCGCCGTATCGCCCTCCACACGCTTGCGAAACAGCGAGACGCCGAGCCAGATCAGATAGAGCGCGCCGACCAGCTTGACCGCCATGTAGAGCGTCGGCACGGCGTGAAACAGCACCGACAGACCGGCGGCAGCGGCGAAAACATGCACATAACCGCCCAGATGGATGCCAAGGGCTGCAGTAAGGCCGGACCAGCGGCCACGCGCCATCGTCTGCGCCGCGGCATAGAGCATGGCGGGGCCGGGGATGTAGGCGAAGATCGCGGTGGTGACGAAAAACGCGATGAGCAGTTCGGTCGACGGCATTATTGGTCCCTTACGATCATGCCTCTCTCCTGTCGGTTCAGTCGGCGCGCGGGATGGCTTCGGACCGGCCCGTACGGACAGCCGCGATAAAAGCGGACATGATTTTCTTATGGAATGATGGCCACGAAGGCGACAGGCCGTGTCTTGCGGCCTTCGGTCTCGCCGTCTCCGTGTTGGCGATACCACACAGATATGGATATCTCCAGACGTCGGCGGCGATGGGTCTAATCACGATCCAACTCCGCCATGTATTCTTCAAGCATCTTGACATGTTCGGGTGGCGCGTCTTCGGCCGCGTAGACGCGGCGGCTATCGTTGACGAAGCGAGCTTCGTAGGTCTCTATGCTCATCAGGACGTATCTCGGCTTGTTGTGACGAGTGATGGAGACAGGCTGCTGGCTGGCAGCCGCGAGCACGTCTCCAAGATTCTGTTTCAGATCGGTCGATGGATAGCGTTTCATAGGCCACTCCGTTTTGCACATAATAGACAAAATAGACAAAACGGACAAGCCTAAGAAATGACAGATCTGGCGACCACGCCTGCTTTATCGACAGCCCACCCTGCCTCCCCTATAAGGGCCGGAATCGGCAAGTGAAACGCGTATAGGGCCAGCAACATGATCATCGTCACGGGCGGCGCCGGCATGATCGGCTCCAACATCGTCGCAGCTCTGAATGCGGAAGGCCATGACGACATCCTTATCGTCGACGACCTCACCGACGGCCACAAGATCGCCAATCTCGCCGACTTGCAGATCGCCGACTATCTAGACAAGGATGATTTCCTGCCCCGCATGGAGGCAGGTTCACTCGGCCGCATCGAGGCCGTCTTCCATCAAGGCGCCTGCTCGACCACCACCGAGTGGAACGGCAAGTTCATGATGGAGGTGAATTATGCCTTTTCCAAGCGGCTGTTGCACGCAAGCCAGGCACTGCGCGTGCCCTTCCTCTACGCCTCCTCGGCTTCCGTCTACGGCGGCGGCGCGGAGTTTCGCGAGGACCCGGCGCTCGAGCGGCCACTCAACGTCTACGCCTATTCCAAGAAGCTGTTCGACGACTATGTCAGGCGAATGGTGTTCGATACCGACCATTCGCAGGTCGCGGGCCTGCGCTATTTCAACGTCTATGGGCCGCGCGAAGCGCACAAGGGCGCCATGGCGTCGGTCGCTTTCCACCTGGTCAACCAGGTCGAACGGGGCGAAAACCCGAAACTGTTCGGCGCCTATGACGGCTTCGGGCCTGGCGAACAAAGCCGCGATTTCATCCATGTCGGCGATGTCGCCGACGTCAATCTGTGGCTGTGGAAGCGGGATCTGAGCGGCATCTTCAATTGCGGCACCGGCCGCGCCCAGCCCTTCCGCGCCATCGCCGAAACGGTGATCGACACGCTGGGCAAGGGCGAGATCGAGTTCATCGAATTCCCCGACCATCTCAAGGGCAGCTACCAGAGCTTCACGCAAGCTGATATGTCACGTTTGCGCGCGGCCGGTTACAATGGCCAATTCCGGACAGTGGAAACCGGCGTCAGAGACTATGTCGAATGGCTGAGAGCCCAACGATCCTCGTGATCGGTCCACGCTGGGTGGGCGACATGGTGATGGCGCAGTGCCTGTTTTCGGCGCTGAAGGAGCTGCATCCCAACGCCGCCATCGATGTGCTGGCGCCGGCATGGGCCGCGCCGCTGGTCAAGCGCATGCCCGAAATCCGCCAGCAGATCGACTTTCCGCTCAAACCCGGTGCGCTCGAATTGACGCATCGTCGCCGCTTCGGCCGCCTGCTGCAGGGCCGCTATGACGTGGCCTTTGTCCTGCCGGGAAGCTGGAAATCGGCACTGATCCCGTTCTTTGCCCGCATTCCGCGCCGTGTCGGTCATCTGCGCGAAATGCGCTATGGCCTGTTGACCGACATCGTACCGCTGCCCGACAGCGTCAAACGACGTACCGCGCAGGCCTATTTCGGCCTCGCCCAAGGCGCTAGTTTCCGGGCGCCTCGACTAAGCGTGGACACGAAAAACCAGGTTGACCTGCTCGACCGCTTCGGGCTGGCGCCGCAAAAATTCGCGGCACTGATGCCTGGTGCCGAATTCGGCCCGGCCAAGCGCTGGCCGAGTGAAAGCTATGCCGGGCTTGCCCGCGGCTTCATCGGCAAGGGCCTGAAGGTCGCGCTGTTCGGTTCGAAAAACGACCGCGACGTGACGGCGGAGATCGCCGCACTCGCCCCTGGCGTCGTCGATCTCGCCGGCCAGACGCGCCTGGAGGACGCCATCGACCTGATCGCTGCCGCGAGGCTCGCGGTGTCCAACGACAGCGGGCTGATGCATGTCGCCGCTGCCGTCGGCACGCCGATCGTGGCCGTCTATGGCTCGACCTCGCCTGGGAACACGCCGCCGCTGGCCGAGCACCGGGAACTGGTCTGGCTTGGCCTGTCATGCTCGCCCTGCCATCAGAAAATCTGCCCGCTCGGCCACCTCAACTGCCTGAAGACGCTTGAAGTCGGCCAGGTCGCCGCGGCGGCGGACCGCCTGCTGGAAATCCCGGCCGCGGCATGAAGGTGCTGATCGTCAAGACATCCTCGATGGGCGATGTCATCCATACTTTTCCGGCTGTCGAGGATACCAGAGTTAACCGGCCGGACATAAGCTTCGATTGGTGCGTCGAAGAGGCGTTCGCCGGCATCGTGGCGCTGCACCCGGCGATCGACAGAATTCACACGGTGGCGATCCGGCGCTGGCGAAAGGCGCCGTTCGACGGTGGCACCTGGCGCGAGGCCGCCGCCTTGCGCCGAACCTTGCGCGAGTGCCGCTACGATCTGGTCATCGACGCACAGGGCCTGCTGAAATCGGCCCTGGTTGCAAGACAAGCCGGCGCTCCGATTGCCGGCTTCGACCGCTCGAGCGCGCGCGAACCGTCGGCAACTCTGTTCTACGACGTCGCCTATCCCGTGTCGCGCAACCTGCACGCCATCGAACGGACGCGGCAACTGTTCGGGCTGGCGCTCGGCTATCAGCCCGAGCTTTCGACGCTGGATTCCGGAATTGTGCCGCCGGCCGGCACTCTGGCCGGCATCGCCGGGAAAACCGCCTTCCTGCTGCACGGCACCAGCCGCGAAGACAAGAAATGGCCCGTCCAGGACTGGATCGAAACCGCCCGCCTGCTGGTTGAGCGGGGAATGGCGCCGGTCACCACCTGGTCGAACGAGCGCGAGAAGGCCGTGGCCGAAGCGATCGCCAAAGCCGTGCCGTCAACGGTCGTGATGCCGAAATCGCCGCTGGCCGAGATCGCCGCCATCATCGGCCGCTCGACGCTGGTGATCGGCGCCGACACCGGGCTGACCCACCTCGCCAGCGCTTTCGGCCTGCCGACGGTTGCGGTGTTCCTGGCAACCGAGCCAGGTCTCACCGGCCCGCGCGGGCCCTATGCATCGACACTTTTGGCAGCGCCTGGGGAGAGTGTGATTCCGGCGGAGGTGGTGGCGGAGGCAGAGAGGCTAACGGCACTTAAATCACAAGCGCCGGCATAGGACCTTTCAGAATTCGCTCTGGCGAGTCGAATAGCGTGGTTCTTCGAGAACCGGAGCGGAGCGTACTTAAAGTACGTGAGCACCGGAAGCGCAGAAAACCGCGCTAGTCGGCCGCCAGAGTAGAATTATCAAAGGTCCTAGATGAACTGCACCTGGACGATCTCATAGCCCCTGGCACCGCCAGGCGCGTTGACCTCGATAGCGTCGCCGACTTCCTTGCCGATCAGCGCGCGGGCGATCGGCGACGAGATCGAGATACGCCCGGACTTCACATCCGCTTCCTGGTCGCCGACGATCCGATAGGTCTTCTTTTCCTCGGTATCCTCGTCGACCAGCACCACGGTGGCGCCGAACTTGATCTTGTCGCCGCTGAGCTTGCTCACGTCGATCACCTCGGCGCGCGCGATATAATCTTCAAGCTCGTTGACACGGCCCTCATTGAGGCTCTGCGCCTCTTTGGCGGCATGATATTCGGCATTCTCGGACAGGTCGCCATGCGAGCGCGCTTCGGAGATCGCCTCGATGATGCGCGGCCGCTCTTCCTGCTGGCGCCAGCGCAGTTCTTCCTTCAATGACGCGAAACCCTCGCCTGTCATCGGGACCTTGTTCATAATGCCTGCCTTTCCTGCTGCCACCCCCGCGTTTCGGGGGAAGCCTCGTCGATGAGTACAAAAAGAAAACGGTCCGGCAGCCTCGAGCCAACGGAACCGTGTCACCGCAATTTCCTTGAATATAGCAATATTCGCGCGTTTTTCACGCCCAAAAATTGGTTTTGCAAAAATCATCCCCGCTTTCATCAGTCGGGGGGCGGCCAGCCGGAGTGAGGGCCACAAAAAACGACCGCGATTGCTCGCGGTCGCTTCGAAGAGCCCTTGAGGCCGTCTCAACTCCTCATGAAATGGTCGATCTGCTCGGCCAGCATGCCGTATTCGCGCGAACCTTTGCCGGTCCGCTTCTCGATTTCCATCAGCTGCTGCTGGGCGCCGGCCAGATCGCCGATCTGCAGATGCGCTTCGCCGAGATATTCGCGCACCAGCGTATAGTTGGGATCGATGCGCAGCGCTTCCTCGTAATAGCCGAGGCCGACGGTGACGCGGCCGGAGTGGCGGTGCGAATAGCCGAGATAGTTGAGGATGCGCGGATCCTGCTTGTTGGCCGCGAGGCTGAGCACGGCAATCGCCTCATCATAACGCCCGGCCATCGCCAGGTCGTGCCCGGCATAGTAGATGCTGTCGTCGTCCAGCATGCCTTCCTGGGGCGCGACGCACTTCTTCTTCTGCTTGTCCCAGACCATGCCCTTCTTGCATTGGGTGGTCGTATTAGTGTCGCCACCGCTGCCGGCGGCAAACACCGGAACGGCAAGGAACTGCAGCGCGACAAGGGCAGTCGCAGCCTGGATCAGCATTCTTTTATGCATCGAAGCCTCCTGGAGGGGTGAGAATGCAACACTAACGCCGGACGGTTCGCATTTCATCCCGGAAAAATGCGTGCCGCAGAACATCAGGTGACGGATGCCGCAAATCCGCTATCATCGGCCAGGATTTCGGCACTGGGAGACTGCTCGTGCAGCGGCGGCTTGAAAAGGACTGGGAGCTTTCGATCGGCCCCGACACCGTGCGCCTGTTCATTCTCAAGGCCAAGGCGCTGAGTGCCGCCGTCAATGAAGACTATGCCGATGGCGCCGAACACGAGGTCGAACTCGATGGCGAGTCCCATGCCAGCCATCATCATGACGGCCTTGCCGAGGAAAGCTCCGAAGATCTCACCGAGGAAGAGCTGCGCGAGCTGATCAACGACCTCAATGTCGATGAAGCCGCCGAACTGATTGCGCTGGCCTGGGTCGGTCGCGGCGACTACGACGCCACGGAATGGGCGGACGCGCTTGCCACGGCGCGAGAGCGCGCCAACAAGCGCACCGCAAAATACCTGCTTGGTATGCCGCTTCTCGCCGACTGGCTGGAGGAAGGGCTGGAAGCGATCGGCGCGTAACGAGGCGGTTACCGTTCGTGATGCGGCGCAAGCAACCTCCTTGCGTCGGCGCCGTTGATGGTGATGGGGTCGCCTGTCTTTTCCCGAACATGCAAAATTGCGTTGATCATGGCCGTCACGGCCTTGCCGGTGGTGCCGGCCGACGCCCGGCATCGCCATCGACCTCCCAAGCCGCTGACGCCGCGGGTGGAGCAGCCGCTGACAGAGCGGGTCGATCAGCCCTTGAAGCCGCAGGGCGGACTGCGCCTGAAACCGCGACGCCACCGGCACCACACACCGACCCAGACACAACAGGAGACTCAGGCTCCGCGGCCCTCGCCTGCCGATGTTCCGGTGCTGCCCGGGCCAGGTACTCCAGTGCCAAGTCCCATTCCGGTGCCCGAACCACGCCCGGCGGACACTGAGGCGCCGGAAAAGCAAAAGACGGAAGGGCCGAAAACCACCGGAGCATCCGACCGGTTCGATGAAGAACAATCCCATCAGAAAAAGCAGGCACGCCCAGAGCCGTCGGCCACAGAGCCGTCAACCGATACGGAAGGCGAGCCGGAGCTGCCAGCCGTTGCGCCGACGCCGACACAGAAACCTGACACCGAAAAAGCGCCCGATGTTGAGCCCCCAACCGTCGCCCCGCAGCCACCGCAAAAGCCGGCCGATGCAGGCGACAACAAGATGCTGCCCGACCCGCGCTCGGCCGATCTGCCCGACGCCAAGATGCCCGCCGAGGAAATCGCCTGCCGCGATCGGCTGAAGACACTTGGCGTCGAATTCGAGGAGCGCAAGGCGGAAAGCAACCCCGAAATCGGCTGCTCGATTCCGTATCCGATCGTGCTGAAGACGCTTGGAAAGTCCGTCGACATCGGCCCCAACCCCGAACTGAACTGCAAGATGGCCGAGGCGGCTGCCCGTTTTGCCGCCGATGTGATCCAGCCGGCCGCGAAAGCCGAATTCGGTGCCGACCTGAAATCGATCGACCAGGCATCGGCCTTTGTCTGCCGGCCACGCAACGGCACACAAAAATTGTCCGAGCATGCCTTCGGCAACGCGCTCGATATCGCCAGCTTCACGCTGTCGGATGGCAAGAAGATCGAAGTCGGTCCTGCGCCACCCGAGAAGGACGCCAAATTTCTCGACACCGTGCGTAAGGCGGCCTGCGGACCGTTCAAGACCGTGCTTGGACCGGGCAGCGATGCCGATCATTCCTTGCATTTCCATCTCGATCTCGAGCCTAGACAGCATGGCGGAACGTTCTGTCAGTGAGCATGGTTGGCCGGACCGCGTGCCCCAATTCGGCCGCAGGCATGAACGCGAGCGCTGAGTTTTCCTTTACCCTTGATCGTTAAAATGCCGGACATCTGGGACAGGGATTCCGCTGATGGCCGGGATATTTGCCGCCGTACGGCAGTCGAGACGCATGTGCGCGGCAGCCGGCAGGCTGGCCGCCGGCCTTGCCCTCGTGGCGGTTTCCGCCTGCAATACCGGCAGCGTGCTATCGCTTGAACCGGCTGTCGACGTCGGCTCCCAGACTTCAACCGTGCCGCAATACACCGGCCTGCAGAAGCTCGTTCCCTCCAATCCCTATATGACGCAGGCCGCTTATCCGCGCATGGACGAGCCGATGTCGCCGGTCGAGCAGATGCCGGCCAGTGAAACCGACTGCCGCCAGCAATTGAAGCGCCTCGACGTTGCCTTCACCGACCTGGCGCCGATCCATGAAGGCCAGTGCGGCATCGACTATCCCGTAAAGGTCTCGGCCATCGGCAACATCCAGATGAAGCCAGCCGCGACGCTGACCTGCGACATGGCCGCCACCTTTGCCGGCTGGACAAAGAATGAGCTCGTCCCCTCCGCCCGCTGGCGCTATTTCTCGGGCGTCAAGACCATCCACCAGGGCTCCAGCTATTCCTGCCGCAACATCGCGGGTGAAGGCGTGTTGTCGGAACATGGCAAGGGCAACGCGCTCGACGTCATGAGCATCGAGCTCAACAACGGCGACGACATCGACGTGCGCAAGCCCGGCCTGTTTGCCTTCCGCACCCGCGGCTTCCTGAACAATGTGCGCGCCGACGGCTGCCAGTACTTCACCACCGTGCTCGGCCCCGGCTACAATTACGACCACCGCAACCATTTTCATTTCGACATCAAGAACCGCAAGAACGGTTATCGCGCCTGCCGGTAGATCGATGCCGGGTATCCTTTGCGGGAGTGCCACGCACCGCCTAATGTGATGCCGGACGTTTGAGCCTCCTTCATGAGCCAACGAAGTCTTCGGCGACGCATCACGATCTGGATGGTGGCCTTGCTGGCCGGCTACCTGGCGCTCGCCTATTTCGCGGTGCCCGAGTTCTGGACGTTCCGCGATCGCGGCTTTCGCACCCAGCGTTTCGAGATGGTGACGCACACTCCGCAAGGTATTCCTGGCGACCCGATCAATGTCGGCCTTGTCGGCACGCGGAAGGAGGTGGCCCATGCCTTCGCCGTCGCCGGTTGGGACACCGCTGACGCCGTGACCCTGAAGACTGCAATCGAGATCGGCGAGAGCGTTTTGTTCGACCACCCCTACCCCGATGCGCCGGTCAGCCGGCTGCTGTTCGACGGCCGCGCCCAGGATCTCGCCTTCGAAAAGCCGGTTGGCGGCAGCGCCGATCGCCGGCATCATGTCCGCTTCTGGCAGACCGATGCTGCAGGCGATGATGGCCGGCCGCTGTGGCTGGGATCGGCCAGCTTCGATCGCGGCGTTGGCCTCAGCCGCGATACCGGCGCCGTCACCCACCATATCGGCTCCGACATCGATGCCGAGCGCGATTTCCTGATGCGCGACCTGGCCACCGCCGGCACACTGGTCTCGACCAGTGACATATCTGGCATCGGCGCGACAACCACCGGACGCAATGGCGGCGGCGATCCCTATTTCACGGATGGCGAGGCGATCGTCGGCATACTCAAACAGTAGATCGCGCGGCCTGGTTCGATCCGGCGCCTAAAGAGCGTCGCTGTTGTTCGCCTCATTCGAACAGGAAGGCACATACATCGAGCCCACGGTGCATATCTCGGAAGCCGAGGCGCTGCTCCATCACATCGATCAGGTCCTGAAAACCCGCCCGGGCTTCTGGTTCGAACGGACGACCTTGGTCTATGTCCATCATGACTGCCTGCGTTTTGGCTGGGTGCGAGGGGCCGACGCCTGACCGAAATACCGGTCATTCCGCAAAAACCACGCCGGACTATTTTCGAACACCGCGCCGCAATGCTATTGACCGGTCATGCTATACGTCGAAATCGCTACCGTGTTCGTCCTCATCTGCGTAAACGGCCTTTTGTCGATGTCAGAACTTGCCATCGTCTCGTCGCGGCCTGCTCGGCTGAAAGCGATGATCGACCGCGGCATCAATGGCGCCGGCCGCGCTCTCGAGCTTGGCTCGAATCCCGGCAAGTTCCTATCCTCGGTGCAGATCGGCATCACCCTGGTCGGCGTCCTCTCCGGCGCCTTTTCCGGCGCCACGCTTGGCGAGCGGCTGGCGCAGTTCCTGGCCACGACCGGCATACGTGAGGCCGTTGCCGATCCGCTCGGCGTCGGCATCGTCGTCGCCATCATCACCTATTTCTCTCTGATCGTAGGCGAGCTGGTTCCCAAGCAGATCGCGTTGCGTGACCCTGAACGGGTGGCCGCAAGAGCGGCGCCCGCCATGACCATCCTCGCCACTGTCTCGGCACCGCTGGTTTTCCTGCTCGATTTTTCCGGCCGCGCCATCTTGTGGCTGCTCGGCCAGCGCGGCGAAAGCGAGGAGAAGGTCACCGACGAGGAGATCAAGATGCTGGTTGCCGAGGCCGAGCATCACGGCACCATTGAATCCGACGAGCGGCGCATGATCGCCGGCGTCATGCGGCTTGGCGACCGCGCCGTGCGCGCGGTGATGACGCCGCGCACCGAGGTCGACTGGATCAATTTGCAATCCGACGAGGCGGCCATCCGCAAGCTTTTGATGGAGACCCAGCATTCGCGCCTGCCCGCCGGCGACGGCGGCGTCGATGTCATGGTCGGCGTCGTCCAGACGCGAGACGTGCTGGCGGCGCTGCTTGCCGGCCTCGTGCTCGATCCGCGCAGGCATGTGCAAGCCGCACCCATCGTCTATGACCAGGCCGACGCACTGGATGTGCTGCAGAAGCTCAAGGAATCCGACGTGCCGATGGCGCTGGTGCATGATGAATACGGCCATTTCGAAGGCATCGTCACTCCGGCCGACATCCTCGAAGCCATCACCGGCGTGTTCCGGGCGGACACCGATGCCGGCGACGAGGAAAATGCCGTCAAGCGCGAGGACGGCTCATGGCTGCTCGCCGGCTACATGCAAGCCGACGAGATGGCCGACATTCTCGGCATCGACCTGCCGGAAAATCGCGACTACGAGACCGTGGCCGGCTATGTGCTGGCACACATGCACCATCTGCCGGCGACTGGCGAATGCGTCGATGCGCAGGGCTGGCGCTTCGAGGTGGTCGACCTCGACGGCCGCCGCATCGACAAGCTGATCGCCACCCGGCTGCCCGGCGCTCAGCGCGAGGCGGTGCGCTGAGCGTCAACGCGATGTGCGGCATTCGCTTTATGGTCGCCAGAAGGGCTTGGCGATCTCTTCCTCGACCTCCCGTTTCGTCAGACCGATATCGTCGATAAGATAGGGATTGTCGTTCGACATTTGCCTGAGTTGCCAGCGAAAGCGTATCCGCTCGCGCCAGCTCCGCTCGCGCAGGGTCGTGATAATACTTCGCAAGGTCGTCAGGAGCCGGCGCGACGCCGGCCCCACGGACGTCCCCAGCTGCGCTGTGCGATGCGGGGCCGAGGCACGGATATTGGTCATCGCAACCTCCATGTGATTTGAGGGCCCAGGGGTTCTCGATCGAAATGAGGTTGAATTCTGCGCGATACGGACAGAGCCGTAATTAAGCCCTCCCAAATAGTTCTCAAAACTTCCAAACCGGCTATAGATGCGCCCTATGCAGGGATCGCGATTTGCCTTTGGTCCGTTCGTGCTTGATCCGGGTGCGGGTACGCTGCTTCGGAACGATGTTCCCGTTGCCATTGGCTACCGCGGGCTAAGCCTGCTTGCGGCACTCGTTGGACGGCCCGGCCAAGTCCTGGGCAAAGCCGAGTTGATGGACGCGGCGTGGCCGGGGACAGCCGTCGAGGAAGGCAATCTCACCGTCCAGATCGCACAACTGCGCAAGCTGCTTGGTCCGGCAGCCGATGGCGGCGAATGGATATCCACCGTTCCGCGCGTCGGCTACCGCTTCACGGGCGCCGTCGAACAGCTCGGCGGCGCGAAGCGAAGACCTCTGCCGCTGCCCGACAAACCGTCGATAGCCGTGCTGCCCTTCGTCAATTTCAGCAACGATCCCGAGCAGGATTCCTTCGCGGATGGGTTGACCGAGGACCTGATCACCGACCTTTCAAGGATCTCCGGCCTGTTCGTCATCGCGCGCAACTCGACCTTTGCCTACAAGGGAAAGGCGATGGACGTGCGCGAGATCGCCGGGGATCTTGGCGTGCGCTATCTGCTGGAAGGCAGCGCAAGACGCGCCGCGGATCGCGTGCGCATCAACGCCCAGTTGGTCGATGCGGTGAGCGGCGAACATCTATGGGCGGAACGCTTCGATCGGAGCCTGGAGGATATCTTTGCGGTTCAGGACGAGGTCACGGCCAAGATCGTCGAGGCTTTGCTTGGCCGGCTGCGCGCACCGCTGCCGCGCAACCGGCCCCAAAATCTCGAGGCCTACGACCTCTGCGTGCGGGCGCGCAAGCTGATCGATGATTCGCCGCAGACGGCGCGGGAAGCGCACCTCATGCTCATGCGTGCGGTATCCCTCGATCCGGACTACGCCGAGGCCTATCGCTGGCTTGCCATGAACCACTGGATGGGATGGGTGCATTGGGGCGAACCCATCGAGCCCAACCGTAGTGTTGCTTTGGAGTTGGCGCGCAAGGCCGTGGCGATCGATCCCAACGATGCCGGCTGCCGCTGGGTCCTTGCCAACCTGCTCGCCTATGAACGCCGCTTCGCCGAGGCAGATGCGGAATTCGCCAAAGCATTCGAGCTAGACCCGAACGAGGCCGACGCCTGGGCGACACTATCCGACATCGCGGTCCTCGCCGGGCGGGTCCAGGAGGGCCTAGAGCACATTCGCAAGGCGTTCCGGCTGAACCCGTTTCCGGCAAGCTGGTACTATCTGACGCTCGGCGCTGCGCAATACGCGGCGCGCGAATACGAAGCCGCCATCGAGACACTGCGCAGGGACGAGACCTATCGCACAAGCTCACGCCGCTTCCTGGCGGCAAGCCTTGCGCAACTCGGCCGATTCGACGAGGCGCGCGCGGAGGTCGAAATGTTCCTCATCAGCAACCCGCATTTCACGACCCGCCACTGGGTGATGACGGAACCGTTTCGCGACGCCGCCATTCAGGAGCATTTCATTGATGGTTTCCGCAAGGCCGGTCTTCCGGAATGACGCGCAGGCGGAGCCCCGAGCGGACGGACTTGCGTCCTCAAACCGCCGCTTCGATCGGTTCGGCAAGCCGGGGATTTGCCCGCGCGGCGATCAGGCAGCCGGCGACGATCAGGCATGCTCCGGTCAGCGTGGTCCAGGTCGCCTCCTCGCCGAAGAAGAACCAGCCAAGCGCGACCGCCCAGATAAAGGCCGAGTATTCGGTCGGGATCAGATATTGCGCTTCGGCGCGGGCGTAGGCCCAGCTCATCAGGAATTGCCCTGCAAGTGACAGCCCCGTCACCCCGGCCAGCGGCAGCCAAAGATTAGTCGGCAGGGCGACGGCGAGCCAAGGTGCCGCGAGGCCGACGATGATTGCAACGCAAAGGTTCTGGAACAACATGATCTCGATAGGCTTGGCCAACTGCGCCTGTTGCCGGGCGAGGATCAGATTGTAGCCGTAGAACACCGTTGATACGAGGACCGCCGCCGTGCCAAGCACGGCATCCAGCGTAGTGCTTGCCTGCCCGAACTGGCCGGCCATGATGATCGCGACGCCGGCGATGCCGGCCAACGATGCCCAGATTGCCTGGCGCCGGATTCGTTCGCCCAGCAGCAGCGCGGCGAGGAAGAGGGCGAACAAGGGCGCCACGAAGCTGAGCCCGATCGCCTCCGCCAGCGGCAGCCTGGCAAGACCCCAGAAGAACGATATCAGAACGATGCCGACAATTGCGGCACGCAGCGCATGCAGCCTCAGCACCGGAAAGGTTGGCTTTGAGCGCGGCCCTGTCGACCAGGCAGCACCCGCGACCACGGTCGCCAGCATGCTGCGCCACAGCACCGTGTTGTAGACGCCCACCGCAATGACCAGCGTCTTCATCGCCGCGTCCATCCCCGACAGCAGGAAGATCCCGAGCGCGCATACGAGCACCGGGATCATCGGGGAAACGGCGCCGGTCAGGCTGGATGTCTTCACGGCTTCAACTCATGTGACGGATTGCAGCCGGATATCTCAGAGCAAAGGGCGGCACCAGATGGCAGGACCGCCCATATGGAGGTCCAATCCCGATTGACGTCATGTCCGCCGCGGCGCCAAGGCACCAGCACCACTTTCCCCGTCTAGCGGCGCTCCTCAAGCAGCCGGTGCGCTTCGCCGGCCCGGTAGAGCCGGAAGCGCCGATCGCTGCCCGAAGCCGGCCGCTGACCGCCAGTTGGAACAGCTCGGACAGGCTGGTTCTCAGCACGTCGGAGACAGCAACGGCAGCAGTGCGAAGCCTTTCAGCGACTGGTTGCGGCCGATCATCGCCTTCAGGTCCTGCTGACGCTCTGCCAATGGGGTCGGCACCATGCGGACGAACTCAACGAGGCGGATCGCTCGCCGACCGCATCATCGGGTCAAGACAGGCGCGGGAGGCGCACGCCTCTGACAATTGAAAAGGGCGGCGCAAGCGCCGCCCCGTATCCTTGGGAGGATAATTCGAACCGGCGGTCAGGCCGCCCTGACTTCCTCGGCAACGGCATCGGCCTGACGCGCTGCCTTGAGCACCTTGGCCCACCACGCAACATCGTTGACCAGCGCGGTGGCGGCTTGGTTCAGATGCTCGAGATCTTCCAGCTTCTTCTCGCCCTGGCGGACGGCAAGGAAATCGCCCCAGGCGATATGGACGGCCGACTTGACCGGCGCCATCTGCAATTCGACCGCATGAAGGCGGAGTTGCTCGACGGCGCGGGAACCGCCGACACTGCCATAGCCGACAAACCCGGCCGGCTTCTTGTTCCATTCGTTGGCCGCGTAATCGATAGCGTTCTTCAGCACGGCCGTCGGACCATGATTGTATTCGGCGGCAGTGAAGATGAAGCCGTCGAATTCGGCGACCTTCTTTTGCCAGCGCTGTGCCACTTCGTTGGTCGACGGCACCCAGGCGGAGGATGCGACCTCGTCGAAGAAGGGCAGCGGGAAGTCGCGCAGGTCGACGATCTCGACGTTGATGTCGGCATGCGACTTGGCGATCTTGGCGATCCATTCGGTCGGCACGTCGGCGAAACGCGCGGCGCGTGTCGAACCGATGACGATGGCGATTTTGGGTTTTGACATGGGGGCTCTCCATTCAGTAAAAGCTGGTATCATTTAGATACCGGCGCTATATGAGATACTGTCAACTCCCGACGCAAGGAGGCACCTTTTTGTTACTGAGGCACCCGCACCGCACCGAGGATTGTCGCGCCATTTCCGAAATCCTGCAGCGCGTCGGCGACAAATGGACCGTTCTGGTGGTTGGCAAGCTGGGCGACGGACCGCTGCGCTTCAACGAATTGCGCGCAGCCGTCGGCGGCATTTCACAGAAGATGCTGACTACGACGTTGCGTGGGCTGGAGCGCGACGGCTTCGTCACCCGCACCGTGTACCCGACCATCCCGCCGCGTGTCGACTACGAACTGACCGAGCTCGGTCACGAGTTGCTGATCCCGGTCAGCGCGCTTGGTGAATGGGCGCGCAGGAACACCGCGCGCGTGCGGGCCGCACGTGAAAAATTCGACGGTATGCGTGCCTGAAACCCTTGCCTGAGCGTTGGAGAACCGGCTCCTATCAGCCTTCGGCAGGAACCGCTTTCGGCTTGCCCTCGCCGTCCAGCGCCACCATGACGAAATCGGCATGGGTAACTTTTTCCATCAGGTCGGAAAGGTAGCGTTGCGCCCAGGCTTCGACCTTGAGCGTCATCGAGGTGCGGCCGACGCGTTCGACATGGGTGTAGATGCACAGCGTGTCGCCGATCTTCATCGCCTTGGCGAAAGACATTTCCTTGACCGCCGCCGTCACCACGCGGCCCTTGGCGCGCTCGGCGGCACGGATGCCGCAGGCCAGGTCCATCTGCGCCATGACCCAGCCGCCGAAGATGTCGCCGGCGGCATTGGCATCCGAAGGCATGGCCAGTGTGCGCAGCGTCAGGTCTCCGATCGGCCGTCCATCCGCGTAGTGCACCATGCGAGAAATCCCTGAGATCGATTGCCCTCGATCCCGTATCGTCACGGCGATGGCGCGTCAACGCGATCACAGCCCGACACACCCTCAGCGAAGGCCCACTTGGCCGCTAAAAGTAACGCTCAAGGTTCGAGCGAATGCGATCAAGAACGGTATCCCCGGAAAGGTCGGGAGTGAACTCCTTGCCCGTGATCGACTCATAAGCCTGCGCATAGACCTTGGAGGCCTGTTCGACGATCTCGTCGGGTATCTCAGGGATAGGGTCGCTGTAAGGATCGCACCTAGCCGACACCCAAGAGCGGATGAAATCCTTGTCGAAGCTCTCCGGCCGGCTGCCGCTGGCGAGCGCCTGTTCGTAACTCGCCGCGATCCAGTACCGGCTGCTGTCGGGCGTATGGATTTCGTCGGCAAGAATGATGGTGCCGTTCCTATCGGTGCCGAATTCGTATTTCGTGTCGGCGAGGATGAGGCCTCGTTCGGCAGCGCGCTGCTGGCCGCGAGCGAACAGCTGTAAGGCATAGCTCGATACGATATCCCACTGCGCCTTCGTGAGCAGGCCCTGTTCAAGGATCTCGGCTTTGGACAGAGGCTCGTCGTGACCACCATGCAAAGCCTTGCTGGTCGGCGTGATGATCGGCTCCGCCAGCTTTTCATTGTCGCGCAGCCCGTCCGGCAGGCGCATCCCGTACATCTCCCGTTCGCCGCGACGATAGCGCGTCAGGATCGAGGTGCTGGTGGTTCCCGCCAGATAACCACGCACGACGATCTCGACCGGCAGGATGTCGAGCCTTGTGCCGACGACGACGTTCGGGTCGGGATATTCCAGGACATGGTTCGGGCAGATATCGGCGGTTTCCTCGAACCAGTACCGAGCCGTCTGGGTGAGGATCTCTCCCTTGTATGGGATCGAAGTCAGGATGGTGTCGAAGGCGCTGAGGCGATCGGTTGCGATGATGATGCGCCTGCCATCCGCCAAATCGTAGTTTTCGCGGACCTTGCCGCTGTAGTGGCCCGGCAGCTCGGGAATGAACGCGTCAGGAAGGGTCCGCATATGATTTCCTGCCTTCCGCAGATTGGCTAGGGCATGATTCCGAAAAGTTGCAGACTTTTCGGAAAAAATCATGCGCCAAAGTAATGCCATCGCATAGGCCGTCGAGCCGGTGCATATCAAGCACGATTGTCCGGAATCCCCTCGAACCCGACCATTTCGACGGTCGCTTTTTTCACAACTGATGCCGGAAGGCACGGCGACGCGGTGAACCCATGGCGTCTAGGCTGCGCCAGATTTCCGGCGCCGCCCAAACCAATCGTGCAGACCCATCATGCAGACCTATGATTTCATCATCGTCGGCTCCGGCTCGGCCGGCTCGGTCCTGGCCGACAAACTCTCGGCCTCCGGGCGCTTTTCGGTGCTGGTGCTGGAGGCCGGCGGCACCGACCGCCGCTTCTACGTGCAGATGCCGCTCGGTTACGGCAAGACCTTCTTCGATCCTGATGTGAACTGGAACTATAAGGCCGAGCCGGACCCGGGCCTTGCCGGCAATGCCGACCACTGGCCGCGCGGCAAGCTGCTCGGCGGCTCGAGCTCGATCAACGCCATGGTCTGGATCAGGGGCGCGCGCGAGGATTTCGACGCCTGGCGCGACGCCGGCAATCCCGGCTGGGGTTATGACGACCTGCTGCCCGCCTTCAAGGCGCTCGAGGACAACCAGGCCGGCGCAGACCAATGGCGCGGCGTCGGCGGCCCGCTGCACATCACCGACTGTGCCGACGCCGTCCACCCGCTGACCAGGCGCTATCTCGCTGCCGGCCAGCAGGCCGGCCTGGCGCTCAACCCGGATTTCAACGGTGCCGTCCAGGAAGGCGTCGGCGTCTACCAGATCTCGACCCGCAACGGCCGCCGGATGTCGGCGGCGCGCGCCTTCCTGCGTCCGGCAACGAGGCGCGCCAATGTCCGCGTCGAGATGAACGCGCTGGCGACCAGGGTCCTGTTCGAGGGCAAGCGCGCCGTTGGCGTCGAATATCTGCAGAACGGCGAGACGAAGACGGCGAGCGCCGGCCGCGAGGTCATATTGTCGGGCGGTTCGGTCAACTCGCCGCAATTGCTGCAGCTGTCCGGCGTCGGCCCGTCCGCTCTGCTTGGGGAACTGGGTATTCCCCTCGTTCACGCCAACGAAAATGTCGGTGCGCACCTGCAGGACCATGTCGGCATCAATTACACCTTCAAGGGCCGGCTGCCGACGCTCAATCAGATCCTGCGTCCGTGGTGGGGCAAGCTGCTGGTCGGCATGCAATACATCCTGACGCGTTCGGGCCCGCTGTCGCTGTCGATGAACAATGCCGGCGGCTTCTTCCGCACCGACCCGGCGGCCAGCCGGCCCAACATGCAGCTCTATTTCCAGGCCTTCTCAACCGTCATTCCCAAGAGCGGCGAGCGCCCGATCCTGACGCCGGATCCATGGCCGGGCTTTTCCATCGGCCTGTCCAATTGCCGCCCGTCCAGCCGTGGCGAGATCATGATCCGCTCCAGCAACCCGCGCGACTACCCCAAAATTGTCGCCAATGCCTACTCCACCAATGCCGATGTCGAGGAGATGCTGGCAGCGGTGAAATTCGTGCGCAAGATCGCCTCGATGCCCGCCATGGCCGAGATCATCGAGGAAGAGGTCCTGCCCGGTCCGTCGATCACCTCCGACGCCGATCTGATCCAGGATTTCCGAAAACGCTCGGGGACCGTCTATCACCCGGTGTCGACCTGCCGCATGGGGCCGGATCCCGCGCGCGCCGTCGTCGATCCGCGTCTCAAGGTGCACGACGTCGAAGGCTTGCGCGTCATCGATGCCTCGATCTTTCCCGACAACATCACCGGCAACACCAACGCCGCCTCGATCATGACCGGTTGGAAGGGCGCCGAGCTGGTTCTGGAGGACCAAAGATGAAGATCACCGACGTCAAGACCTGGGTTGTCGGCAACCCGCCGCCCGGCATCGGCGGCAAGTATTTTATCTTCGTCAAGCTCACCACAGACGGCGGCGTGGTCGGCTATGGCGAGGCCTACAACGCCACCTTCTCGGCCCATGTCACGGCGAGGATGGTCGAGGACATGGCCGAGCGGTATCTCGTCGGCCGCGATCCGCACGACATCGAGAGCTTCTTCCGCCGCGCCTATTCCTCGGGTTTCACCCAGCGCCCTGATGTTTCCGGCATGGGTTGCTTCTCGGCGCTTGAGATGGCCTGCTGGGACATTGTCGGCAAGGAGGCCGACAAGCCGGTCTACAAACTGCTCGGTGGCCAGGTGCACGAGACGCTGCGCTCCTACACCTATCTCTACCCGCACACCGGCAGCGTTCATTCCGAGGACGCGCACGGCAAGAACGTCTATAACGACCCCGATCTCGCCGCGGCCTGTGCGCTCGAATATGTCGAGCAGGGTTTCAATGCCGTCAAGCTCGATCCAGCTGGCCCCTACACTGCCTTTGATGGCCACCAGCCGCGGCTTGTCGACATCGACTTGTCCACCCGTATGGTCAAGGCGATCCGCGAGGCTGTCGGCACGCGCGCCGACATCCTGTTTGGCACGCACGGCCAGTTCACCGCCTCCGGCGCACTACGCATGGCGCGCGCCATCGAGCCTTATGATCCGCTTTGGTTCGAAGAGCCGGTGCCGCCTGATATGCCAGAGGTCATGGCCCAAGTGGCTCGCGCGACCTCGATCCCGATCGCCACCGGCGAACGGCTGACGACCAAATTCGAGTTCGCCCGCGTCATCGAGAACCGCGCGGCGACCATCCTGCAGCCGGACCTCGGCCGCTCGGGCGGCATCCTCGAAACCAAGAAGATCGCCGCCATGGCGGAGGCCTACCACATCCAGATCGCGCCGCATTGCTATTGCGGACCGATCGTCGGTGCCGCCAACATCCAGTTGGCGGTGACGCTGCCCAATTTCCTCATCCTCGAATCCTTGAAGCAGTGGGACGGGTTTCATGCCACGCTGCTGAAGAAAAAGATCGAGTGGCAGGACGGCAACGTCATCCCGTCGAAGGAGCCCGGCCTCGGCGTCGAACTCGACGAGGCGGTCTGCGACGCGCATCCCTACACGGGCAAGGAACTGCATCTACAGATGATGCAGACGCCGCTGATGCCATGAGCGAAAGCTACGCCTTCATCGGCCTTGGCCATCTCGGCGGCAATCTTGCCGCCAGCCTGATCCGCAACGGCTTTTCCGTGACCGTCTTCGACCGTGATCCCGCCGCTGTCGAGCGCCTCGTTGCACTCGGCGCCTCCGCTGCGAACAGCCCCGCCGACGCCGCCGCACGGGCCGGCAACGCGATCACGTGCCTGCCGTCGCCGAAGGTCAGCGAAGCGGTGCTGGCCGGCCCCGGTGGATTGCTCGAGGGCCTGCCGCAGGGTGGCACCTGGATCGAAATGTCCACCAACGGCCGCGACGAGATTCTTCGCCTCGCTGCCCTCGCTTCGGCCAAGGGCGTCGAGACGCTGGAATGCCCGGTCACCGGCGGCGTGCACCTGGCGGCGGTCGGAAAGATCACCGCGTTGGTCGGCGGCGATGCGGCGCTCTACGAGCGTCATCGCCCGGTGATCGAAGCGATGTGCGCGAAGTCCTTCCTGATGGGACCAATCGGGTCGGCGGCGGCGATCAAGGTCATCACCAACATGCTCGCCTTCATCCACCTTGTCGCCGCCGGCGAAGCGCTGATGCTGGCCAAACAAGGCGGTCTCGACCTCGCCCAATCCTACCACGCCATCGTGGCCTCCTCCGGCAACAGCTTCGTCCACGAGACCGAAAGCCAGCTCATTCTCAACGGCTCCTACGACATCGGCTTCACCATGGATCTGGCGCTGAAGGACCTTGGCTTCGCTCTCGCTATGGGCGAACAGTCAGGCGTGCCACTCGACCTCGCGACGCGCGTCAATACGATTTTCGAACAGGGCAAGGCTGCCTATGGCGGCAGCGCCTGGTCGACCCAGATCGTCAAGTTGCTGGAAGATGCCGTCGGCACCGACCTGCGTGCCCCTGGCTTTCCGGCCAAACTAGCGATCTGACGCCATGCAGAAAACCAAGCGATTTCAAGATGTTGGATGGGCGGGCGAATCCATCTGAATCAACCCGTTAACGACTTGATTCAGTATCTGAGCGTCAGCGCGCCGGGCAGGATCTCGAAGGTCGCGGGTATGCGTCCGGGCGACTCGCCGTCTATATCGACCAGCGCGCCGTTCTTCTCCACATCGCCGAGCGGCTCGACCACGACTTTCCTGCCGCGCAGGATGGTGATCGCTGGATGATTGCGGTGCCGGCCGCCATAGAGCAGGCGGATGTCCCAGATCAGCTTCAGCTTGCCGGCGGCGCGCAAGATAACGATGTCGAACTGACCGTCGGTCAAATCGGCATCTGGGGCGATCATCATGCCGCCGCCGAAGAATTTGCCATTGGCAACCGCAACCAGCGCCATGCGCGCCTCGACCGGGGCGCCGTCATCGACGGTGATCCTGACGTCCTGGAAGCGGTAGCGGATGAATTCGACCACGGTGCGCCACAGGAACAGCGCCTTGGCCGACATCCTGCCCTTGCGCTTGTCGGCATTGACGGCACGGTCGGTGGCGCCGGACAGCCCCAGGCTGGCGATGTTGATGAAGTGGCGGCTGGCCAGCGCGCCATGATCGTCGATGTAGCAGATGCGGCCGGCATCGACCTTGCGCGCCTTGGCTTCAGCGATCCGCTTCAGCACCGCGTCCACCTCTTTCGGCAGGCCGAGGCCGCGCGCAAAATCGATGCCGGCGCCGCACGGCAACAGACCGAGTTCGGTCGTCCTGCCGCCCTCCTGGATCGCCTGCAGCAGCCCGTCGGCCACTTCGCTGGCGGTGCCGTCACCACCGGCAGCGATCACCAGATTGAAACCTTCAGCCGCAAGATCGAGCGCCAGCCTTTCTGCATCGCCTTCGGCCTGCGTTTCGCGCAATTCGAATTCGCCGAAATGACTTTTCAAGGATGCCGCGACATCGGGCCAATGCCGTTTCAGCCGGCCGCCGCCGGCAATCGGATTGAGAACCACCCCGACTTTCAAAAGCACCCTCCCGCAAAGACATCGAAGCGCTCGGCACCTCGAATCCTTTGCCGGCATTGAAGCCCGCACCGGTCTGCAGGGCAAGGCCGAATGTCTACCGATGCCGCCCACCCTATGACGGATCGGAAAATCGCATTCTGCTTGGTTGGTCCCCGATAATCCCGCTATCCACAGGCCCTTGGCCATTTCGCAAAGCCCTTACCCACGTTAAGTTAAACCCATCTCAGGCGGCTACCGATCGCCCAGCCGAAAGGCGAAGTGAAAGGCAGATTTCCTGAGGCCCGTACGGACCGAAGCGAGAGCAGGCTTGCCTGTTTCGAGGGTCGGAGCCGAGACCTACGGGGCCGCGGAAAGCGTGCTAACGCCGACGGCGGACCGATGCTGCCATGAAGGACGGCAAAAACCTTCGATGGTGCGCAGGGCAAAGCTCGCAAGGGTGGCGACCGGCGTGGTCCCGAACGGACGCTACTTTCGGGTGGCGGACTGGCAGGACCGTCAAAATCAAGGCCGGCAAGGCGCGACGACTTTACGGAAGTTGCTGCCGCGACCGTGTCCTGATCTGACAGGGAGGCGCTGGGAGAAATCCCGGCGCCGACTGTTTTTTGTCCCCATATTTTTACGGTGTTTTCGGTTGGGGCTGCAACCGGCGGTAAAATCGGCTAACGTTCGGCGTCACTCGGAGGGGGATACTTCATGACGTTGATCCAGAAGCTTGCCGTTGCCTATGCCTTCCTGTTCTTCGGCGTCGTCGCCATCGGCTACATACCGGCATTCAACGATGCCAACGGCAATCTGTTCGGCCTGTTCTCGCTGCAATGGTATGACGATCTGCTGCACGCCTTCTCCGGCGTCTGGGCGTTGGCCGCCGCCTTCATCTCGCACCGCCAGGCGGTGTTCTATTTCAAGCTGTTCGGTTCGGTCTACCTGTTCGACGGCGTGCTCGGGCTGATCACCGGTTCCGGCTGCCTCGATGCCGGCATCTTCATCAACGGCTTCCGCTCCCTCAACGACATCGAATTTCCGGCCCGCTTCTTCGCCAACCTGCCGCACGTCGTTATTGGCGGCTTCGCCGTCTATGTCGGCTTTTGGCTGGCAAAGCGCATACACGACCACTTCGCCACGGCCTGATCGGCCATGTTCCTGTTTCGCTGGCTGAAGCGCATCATCAAGACGATCCTCTGGCTGATCGTCATCGTTATCCTCATCCCGATCGCCGGGCTGAGCTATGGCTTCCTGACGACGTCGTCGCTCGACAAGACGCCGCTGCCCGGCATTGCCGACGGCGCTCCGCCCAAGGCGCTGGCCGACAAGGTCCGCGCCGAGATTCCCGGCTACCAGCGGCCGGAGGAATCGACCTTCCTCACCTACCCGGAATGGGCGATCGTCTACGCCGCGCGCGAATATGCCGGCTTCGTCGACAAGGACCAGCCGAGCGGCTTCCCCTACTGGTCCTATGTCGGCCGCTTCTGGCAGGACTACGCCATGGTGATCCGCGCCGGCTCTCCCTACAAATTCAACTACGCCAACCACCAGATGCTGGTCATCATCGGCACCAGCCACTCGATCGAGCATATCCTTCAGTGGGCCTATGAGAACACGGTCGGCCGCATCACCGAGGCGATATCAGGCAAGCGAACCGCCGCCGACATCTATCAGGCCAAGATGGCGGCCGACTATGCCGCCTTCCTCGATCAGGTGCCGTGGTACCAGTTCCCCTATGCCGAAAAGCGCGCCGGCCTGTTTGCCGTGCAGCCGGCGCCGGGCGACAGTTCCATCCGCACCAGCGAACGCAAGCTGGCATTCGGCCTCGCCGACACCATCAAGCAGGCCTATGCCGACCTGATCAAAAAGGCACTCGCCGCCACGACGAACCCGGCCTTCCTCGATATCCATGTCTGGGCCAAGGGGCCGGTCGGAGAAGCCACTCGCGACGAGTCGGACACCTTGCTCGAACGCGACATGGGTGCCGACGGCGCCATCTTCGTCACCAAGCGCTATCAGGTGTTCACCGACATGATCCCACGCCTGATCGACAAGGGCGTCTCCTTCGTCGAGATCGGCGGTAACGACGAGATCATGGTCACCATGCTCTCCACTGACTCGATTGCCATCCCCGAAAGCATGCGCATCCTGTTCAGCTATCCTCTGCCGGCCGATCCGGCAACGCGCCGCACCGGCATGGTTGTCGCCGTACGCAAGCTGCATCTCGTGCTGCCGGCGCTGATCAAGTCGGGAGCCAGGCTCGAACATGTCTATGACTACTGAGACGATCCGGCCACGTTCCGCAAAGATCGGCTATCGCGAGCGCCCCGCCACGCTCATTCCACAATCGCGGCCAAATCCCGCCTTGTTCGCGCGCGATGGAATGTTGCATGCACCTGAATGAGCTGCCAGGGAGCCATCTCGAAGGGACGAGACCGTGATCAAGACCGCCCTTGTCGCCATGACCATCGTCGGCTGCGACTGCGACAGCTTTGCGAATATATCGGCGAGACGCCGGCCAAGTGGTCGACCGTCGCCGAGTGCGAAGCGGCGATGAAAAGCCAGATGCTGCACGAGCGGAATTTCAACTATCCGCTCGTCTCCGGCATCTGCCGCACCAAGGGCTCGTCGTCCTCCTCGCAGCTGGCCGCGACCGCGTCGCGCCCGGAATTGAAGCCCGCCAGCCGGGTTGTCAGGACCGAAAGCCCGTTGCCGCCCGAATTGAGCCACCGGCCGAGCGTCACGGTTGGTTCGCCGACGACGGCCATGGAAGCGGACGCCGCCCGGCCCGTCGCCTATGAACAAGTGGTCGATGGCGGAACCGGCGTGCTCTATCGCACGAAGAACGGCTACGCCGTGGTCAAGACCGATCTCGGCCGCGCCGCCTCAGCAACCGCCGACGCCGCGAAACGCTCTGTGAACTGGCTGGCCGGACTGGTGCCGAAGGGCCTGTAATCCCGCAAGCGTCTCGGTTTGACGACCGCAACATGCGGCATCCTATCGTCGCACCGGGTGTCCGTGATTAGGCAGGCACATAGGTCAACCTGATCACGTCATCGCCAATCAGGTCGCTGGCCACAAAGCGAAGCGGCGGCCGCGGGCCGGCGAAGAATGGCTTACCATGACCAAGCACGAACGGATGGAGGTAGAGTTGGTACGCATCGATAAGACCAAGGTCGGTCAGGCTTCGTGCCAGGTTTGGTCCAGAAACTGAAATCTCCCCAGCGAGTTGGGCCTTAAGCCCACGTATCACCGCCTCGACGTCGTCCGCGACAAGGGTGGCGTTGGGGCCGACCGACTTCAGCGTGCGCGACACAACCCATTTCGGTTGGCTCCGCCACGCCGCCGCGAATTCACGCGCCTCCGCGCCCCACTCTGGACTGTCTTCGTCCCAATAGCGCATCACCTCGTACATGCCGCGACCGTACACACTGCCGCTCAGGTTGCGCACTTGCTCTATCCAGTGCCGAAAGATCGTGGGCCCTGACGGCATTTTCATGTGGTCGACGTAGCCGTCGAGGGACTGGTTCATTCTGAAAATGAGCTTCGCCATGCTGTAAGACCTCCAATTCAGGATCGTCAGAATACCTTCGGGCGCCGTTACGCAAAAGTGTGGACCCCAGCCGAGATCCAAACTGAGAGGCGATCCTAGCCCCCCTGCAATTTAACTTTCAGGCTCTGCCAGAACTTGTCGATCAGCGGCTTTTCGGTCGCCACGTCCTCTTCGGCAATGCGGGTGATGAACAACAGCCCATGTTCGGCAACGCCGAAGCCGACGATCTCGAAATCGGCCGTGTCAGTGCGTGTCTTCACCTGAGCGCGAATGCCGGTCAATTCCTTGCCGTCGGCGAGCTTGCGCGTCGTCGGCTGCTGCGTCAACTCAGCACCGGCCTGCACCGATTCCTTGGTCATCTCCTGCAGCATCAGCTGGTTGAGCGACACCGGATTCATCTTGCCGTATTCCTGGACGATGACGATGGTACCCAGCGCCGAGGCCATCAGATACTGCGTGATATTCTCGCCGAGGTCGGACTTGGTCACCGAAATGTCGCTCGGATGGACAAAGGAGAAATCGCTGCCGGAAAAGGTGGCGAAGTCGTTGCGCTCGAGCGTCACCTTGCTCTTTCTGCCGCCGGGCAGCGTCATGCTTGTGCTCTCGCCGGGATCGATATCGACGGTCACGCCGTCGATGGTCAGCTTGAAAGCCTTGATATCCTCGGCCTGGACCGGTCCAGCGCACAGCGCAATGAGGGTGAGTGCCGCCGCCGATACCATCCGCATGGGTTGTTCTCCTGCTTTTTATGCCACCCCGCTCAGCGCCTTGATGGCACGGTAGAAGGTCGAGGAAAACAGTTCCGTCGGGTCATATTGCCGCTTTGTCGCCAGGAAGGCCGGCAGTTCAGGATAGGAAGCCAGCAACTCCTTGGCCGTATAATGCAGCTGGTAGGGCAGGAAGAACCGGCCGCCATATTTGATCGTCACATCGATCAGCGCCCGGGTCAGCGCCCGCATCTGCGCATTGCCGTCGGCATCGGTCGGCTGGTTGATGTAGAGCACCAGCGAATAGGCCGGCTCCGGCGCATAGGTCAGCGCCACATCCTCCTTGTGGACGACGCGCACCGAGGCGTTGAGCACCGGCAGCGACTGGTTGCGCAGGATCTCGCGGGCTTCCGTGATGAATGGATTATACGCGGCGCGTGGAATAAAATATTCGTGCAGAATGTCGGTCTCATCCAAAAGATCGTTGAACAGATACGGTACTGAATCGTGCATCGGGTTGTTGCGGGTGACGAGGCAGGCCTCGCCTTCGGCCATGGCCGAGGTGCGCGCCACCGTGCAGCTTTCGAATTTCGGCTCCAGCGTCTTTTCGGTGAACCACTTCAGTTCCTGAAACAGGCTGCCCCATTTCGCCATGTTGATGATCACGCGCTTCAGCCCGACCGAACCCGGCTCGCCGATCGCGGGCTGATCCGCCGGCGGCTGCTCGGCCACCTTGTCATAGCGGTAGACGATCATGTCCTCGAGGAAATTGCCCGGCGCCGTCGACAGATGGCCGTAAAACAGGCCGATCGCCCTGTTCGGCTCCAGCACCTCGGCAAAAAATCTTGGGAAATCGTCCGATTTGATGATTTCACGCGAGGTACGGTAGACGGCATTGTCGACGATATCGAGCGTGGCTTCCAGTACCACGCCGAACAGGCCGTAGCCGCCGACGACGTGGCGGAACAGGTCGGTGTTCTCGCTCAGCGAGCAGGTGGTCACCGAGCCGTCGGCCAGCATCACCCGCATCGAGCGGATCGAACTCGCCACCGAACCCGCTTGATGGTCCATGCCGTGCGCGTTGACCGACAGCGAGCCGCCGACCGAGAAGATGTCGGTGGACTGCATCGCCTTCACCGCGAAGCGCGGATGCAAGAGGTTCTGGATGTCGTGCCAGCGCGCGCCCGGCTGCAGCGTCATGGTCTTCGCCGCGGCGTCGACGGTCACCTTGTTGAATTTTCTGAGGTCGAGTACCAGCGCATTGTCGTCGAAGGCATGCCCGCCCATCGAATGGCGGATGGCCGCCAGCGAGACCTTCAAGCCATTGGCGCGCGCGAAGGCCAGCGCCTTGGCGATGTGCTCTTCCTCGCTGACTTCCACCACGCCATAGACCGGCGTCTGCGACAGGCCGCTGGCATCGTTGATGTCGCCGCCCTTTGCCGACCAGGGCAGCGATGCGTCAAAGGCCGGCGCATTCTCCAGCGACTTCAGCGGCAGCGCGATGCCGTCGATATCGGCGATGCGGCCTGCGTTCTTCGGTCCCAAAGGCCCGCGCGCCAGCCGTGCCACGGTGTTGCCGCCCCACAGCACCGCGCCGCCAACGACAGCCGCACCGAGTAGCAATCGCCGCGACAGCCGAAACCCTTTTTGTTGCCCAGCCATGGATATCCCCCATTGGCCAAGGGATAGCGCGGCCTCCTGGCAAAAACCATAGCGGTCGGTCGGAAGAGCGTTCCGCCAGAAAATCGATATGAATTATGGTCGGCCCAATTACGCCAAAAACCGATGAAACTCGCGCCTGGGTTGCAAATCCGGAATGAATGCACCATGGTGGCCGCGACTACGGTGAGGGGCCTTCCATGAAGCTTGCAATCCGGACCATGATGTCCCTGATGCTGGCGCTTGCTACGGGATCGGCCGGTGCACAAGGCGCGGACCCAGGCGACGACAAGACGATTATCTTTACCCCGGGTGATCCCGACATGGCGGCGGCGACCGCCCAGGCACTCGCCAGCCTGGATGAATTCCTGGCACTGTCCGAGGCTCCTCCCTCCGGAACAGACAGGTTCAAGCTCAAGGTCAAGGTGCGGGACGGGAATGTCACCGAACATTTCTGGGTCATACCGTTCCGCCGCACCGAGACCGGATTTGCCGGCATATTGGCGAACCAGCCTGAGGAAGTGCACAACGTCGTCCTCGGCCAGAACATAGAATTCTCCAGGGACGAAATTTCCGACTGGGGATACACAAGCGACGGGCATCAGGTCGGCAGCTTCACCGTCTGCGTGATGTTCAAGAAAATGTCGAAAGAAGAGGCAGACTATATGCGCGACAAATATGGCTTCGACTGCTGACAGCGAGGCCCGATTAACTGATCTCGTCCTTCGCGCCGATTTTTCGCACCAGCGCCGCCGTCGCCAGCATCGCGCCCATGTCTGATATCATCGGCGCCACATGCGTGGTGTAGTCGAGCGGCACCGAAATATCCGGCAGTTCGAAGAAGTTCTTTGTCTGCGGCAACAGCAGGAAGCCATCGCTGCCGTTGAGCGCGACGCGGGCCGGGTCGTCCGGCCAGGTTTCGCCAAGCCATTTCAGGGCCTGGGCCAGCCGGCCTGTCACCAGCGGCCGCGCCGCCTCGGCGTTGTCGGTGCGGAATTCGTAGGCGGCGTCGAGTTCGGGCACACCGGACGACAAATCCTGCATCTTGCCGGCGAACATGCCGCGGAAGAAGCCGACGACGGCATTGGTCCGGCGCGTCGCCACCAATACCCCCGGGAACGGCTCGATCGCTTCGAAAGCGACAATGACACCCTTGAAGACTGTCGATGAATCCTTGCCCGACCCTACTCGCAGTTCTGCTTCGTAAAGCTCGAACGGAAACTCTTCGTAACGGCCCGAAACGACATCGTCGAACGACTGCTTGTTGAAGGCACCGACCGCCTCGCGCGGCAGCCGGTCGAAAGAGTTCGGCCTGCCTCCATGCTGGTAACGGATATCCGCGATGAAGCCGAAGATGATTGGCAGCAGCGTCTCGCGGAAAGATTGCTGCAGCCGCGTCGCCGGTTTCATGGCCTGGAAGTAGAGCACACTCGAGGCCACCAGGCCGATGCCATAGAGAAACACATGCGGCGTCGAGAACCATTGCTCGTTGGGGTCGGCGACCTTGTTGAACAGCCACGCGACCAGCATCACGAACACCAGCACCAGCCCGACGAACACGGGCACCCGCCAGCGCACCTGGCGGACCGCCGAGGCCCTCCCTGCCTCATAGGCCCCGATATCCTTCCGGATGCCGGCAATCACCGCCTCGTTCGGCATGAAATCCGCTGTTTCCACCGCCGCCCCCGCAACCTGCCTCTGCTGTCGCATGATAATCGGTTTTGCAGGGGCCGCCAGACGGCTAAGCGGTGACACCTTCTTCTCTTCGGGGAGAAGGAAAGATCGCCCGCAGCCGAGCCTCCACCTTTCCGCGCATTCGCCCCTCCACCCCTCCCACCAACACCAGCCGCTCATGGTCGCCAGCAGGCAAGCGCACAAAGGGATGCAGCCGGTAAGACGCAATGGCGCCCTTGGAGCCGGCGTCGGCGCTGGCATCGACGACGAGGATCGCGCCAACACGTCCCGGCCATGGCTGGCGCGCGAAAGCAGTGCCTAGGAAATCGCCGAGCCCATAGGCGACGATCGTCTCGCCGATCCTTTCCACGGGCTGCACGACATGGGCGTGGTGGCCGGCGATCAGCCCGACGCCTTGCCCGGCCAGTCGCCTGGCCAACGCTCGTGTTTCAGTGCGCGGAAAATGCCTGAACTCCCAGTCCCAATGCGGCACGGCGCAAAGAAGATCGACACCGTCACGCCGCCGGCGGACCTCGTCACTGTCCATCGATACGCGCCCGGCGAACAGATTTTCATCGGCGTTGCGCCACAGCGTGAAAGCGGCAAAGCCGATATCCAGCGGCCCGACTCGGACAGGCACCGCCGGACCATTGGCGGCCAGGCCTACCGTCCGGATACCGAGCCGTTGCAGCGCCGCGACCGTCTCGTCGAAACCGGCGACGCCCTGGTCGAACACATGATTGTTGGCCAGCGACAGCACGAGCTTTTCGCGCGCAATGCCGACCGCCGCGAGCGCCTCGGCCAGGAAGAGTTCGCTCATCGCATGATGGGTGCCAAGCTTCGTTCCCAGCACCGCGCTTGGCTTGTCCACAACAGGGCTTTCGCAATTGCCGATCACCAGATCGGCCGCGCCGAGCAGCGCCTTGACCTCCGGGGCGCAATCCGGCGCGCCGCGGTTGGCCACCGCCGAGATGTCGCCGACGAAGACCAGCCGCACCGCCTGCTTTGGCGGCGGATCCATCAGCGTTCCCGCCATCGGCGCAAAATCTTGCGCGTCGCCGGCCAGCGACGGCTTCAGAAAGCGCGGTAGCCAGGACAGCTTGTAGGAAAACGGATAATTCGACACGCAGCGCCCATTTGTTTGCCTTGTGTAGACCGTCCTCGGGACGGGTTGAAGCGCGACGCTCCAAATGGTGTATATTTGCTCTGCGCGACAAAATATGGGGGGAAAGATGACACGACTGGCAAGCCTGCTGACATCCGCTTTCATGCTGATTGTGCCGCTGTCTTCCGCATCGGAGGCAATGCCCGAAGCGGCATCCGCTCTGTTCGAGGCGAAAACGGTGGCCGGGCGCGACAGCGCGCTGTCGACGCTGGAGGCCGCCGCGCCAAAAGACCCGGCATCAGCCTATGCCGCCGGCGCCGGCGAGTTCTTCACCGCGCTGGAAATCCTGGCCAGCGGCCTCCATCGCCATGGCTTCGAGAGCCCGCAATCCTTCATGCTGCCGCTGATGCGGCTGCCGGTGCCGGACAATCCCAACCCCGAGCCGCTGACCTATGAGCAATTCCGTGCCATCCTGGTCGCCTTCCGCGACCGGTTGGAGAAATCCGCCGCCACGTTTGCGGCGGTGCCGGCCGCCGCCGATATTGGCATGGTAATCGACCTCACCCACACCGGCATCGACCTCAACGAGGACGGCACCATCGCGCCTGATGAAAGTATGGCGGCGATCATCGCCTCATTGTCACGCGGCGGCATCTCGTCGGACGCCGCCGCCCCCACGCTCACATTCCGCTTCGACCGCGCCGACGGTTTCTGGCTGCAGGGTTATGCGGAGTTCCTGATGGCGCAGGCCGATTTCTGGCTGGCGCATGATTTCAGGAACACTTTCGACGGCTCATTCCACATGCTGTTCCCGCGCGCCAAGCTGCCGTTGCAGGACATTCTCGTACCGCCGCCCGGTGATATGGGCAGCAGCATCTTCTCCTCGGAGTGGCGCATCGCTGATTTCATCTCGCTGGTGCATCTCGTCAACTGGCCGGTGATCGAGCCGGAGCGCCGGCAAGCGGCGCGCCGGCATCTGCTGGAAATGATCCGGCTGTCCCGCGAGGACTGGAAGGGGATCCGCGCCGAGACCGACAATGACTGTGAATGGCTGCCGGGTCCGCAGCAGAAAGGCGAGAACCCGCTCACAGGCCTCGACGTCGGCGAGGAGCAGGTCCAAGCCTGGCTCGCCACCTTGACCATGGCCGAGGACCTCCTGGAAGGCCGCGTGCTGCTGCCGCATTTCCGCATTGCCGATAAGGGCATCAACATGAAGCGCTTCTTCGACGAGCCCAAAAACTTCGACCTGGTCCTGTCGATCACCGGCCCGGCCATCGCGCCCTATCTCGAAAGCGGCAGGATCCTGACCAGCGACGATTTCGACCAGATCCAGCGCCAATTCGGCGGCGGTGGTTTTCTGACCTTTGCGCTGTGGTTCAATTGAGGTGCCACTCAAGGCGGCCGTCCAGGCGAAGAAATTGTGACAGGCAGGCACAACAGTTTTACCTGAGACAGGCGCCTATTTGGGCAATTTTCACCGGCAGCCGCTTCGTTCCATTTATCGCTGACGGCGCCGCGAAAAAATTTAGAAACGGCTGTTTTGCTTGACTCGGCGATCAAAAGCAGGCAGCAAAACTGCGTCGGAAGGGCGACAACACCACTTTCCTGGCCGTGGACGAAGCCTTATTTGGCCTAAATCCACATTTCGTCGTTGGTTTTGAGAGGGATTGATTAACCAACTTTGTCCATATTTTGAAGCAATCGGCAACCAATGACAGACGCGGCAAACGCGTCGGGGACCACCTGGGATCACTCACAGAATGGTCGTCGCGGCTATCACAGCCGCGGACGTGGGAGCCGCTTGGAGCAAGATTGGTTGCATGGCGTTGTTGAGTAAAAAAATTGTCGGGGACGAGCGTTGGGACGGCGAGAACGCCTGTGACGCGCCGCGTGCCTCTTCCTTCACCCCTGAACGGATCGTCCGCTGGGTCGCGGTGCCCGGCGCCAGTGCTGCCGTTGGCCTGTGGTTGATCGGCACCATGGCTGGCCTCAGTTCCGTCGGCGCCTCGCTGTCGGCGACATCGGGCGGCCTCCAGCAGACACTGTCGATGCCGGGATCGCTCGCCCTGGCCGATCCGTTCAAGCAGCATTTTCTGAGAGCACCCTTCGTGCTTGCCAATGCCAATGGCGGCACGCAAGCCCTTCACGACCATGCCGTGCAGTGCGGTGCCAGCTGCTTCAAGCTTGCCCGGTTGAGCCCGCGGGCGGAGAAATCCGCGCGCCTCGTGGCGCAGGCAAAGCCTGTTCCCACTGCCGCAAAGTCGAAGTCGCAGGATCGTTTCGAGCGCATCGAAGCATCGCTTTCGCCGATGAAGCTCGCCGCTGCCTTTGCCGGCGCTGGAAAGCCCGTGGTCGTGGCCAACGCGCCGGTGCACCCTGTTATTTCCACCGTCGCGCCGCAAATTGCCGAAGCGTCGCTGGTGCCATCCGTCAAGGTTATGGCCAGCCTCTCGGAAGACATGCCCGCTCCGGCGGCCGAACGCTTCGCGCGGCTGGATAACGGCTCGGACGTCGTGCAGACCGCGCCGCAACCGATGGGCTTTGCCCAGTCGGACACGCAGACGCCAGACAATTCGCAGTTGGCGCTGGCCCTCGTGCAGTCGCTGCCAGTCGACGACGAGGCGTTCGCCTCGCCGCTGCCGATCGAGGAATCCCCGGCCGACGTCGCGGTTTCGCCTGTCGAAACCCAGCAGGACCAACCAGGCGACGCCGCCTCGCTGCCGGACGCGCTCACCGACGACGTGCCGTTGCCGACCCGTCGCCCGCAGTTCGACGCCCCGCAGCCCAAGGACACCCCGCAGCCCAAGATTGTACAGCAGTCCAAACCTATTCAGCAGACGAAGCCTGATCAGCAACCGAAGCCGGCTCGCGAGACCGTCCAGCAAGCCCAGACTGCCCGACCGGCCAAACCGGACCGGCAAGGACGGCCGGCCGATGGCAGCGGCGTGCTGGCCTATGCTAAGCCGGACACGCCTTCGGGTGGCCTCGGCAAGGCTTTCAGGAACCTGTTCAACTCGCCGGGGTCCAGGAGCGGAGCCGGCAATGGCGTCGCCGTCTACGACATCAGCGCCGGGACCGTCTATATGCCTGACGGTTCGAGGCTCGAGGCGCATTCGGGCATCGGCGCCATGACCGACCAGCCGCGCTATGCCGACCAGAAGAACCGCGGACCGACACCGCCCAATACCTACAATCTGTCGCTGCGCGAGACGCGCTTTCATGGTGTGGAGGCCTTGCGCCTGACACCGGCCGATGGCCGCAACAAATACAATCGCGACGGCTTTCTGGCCCATACCTACCTGCTTCGGGGCCGCTACGGCCAGTCGAGCGGTTGCGTCGCCTTCAAGGACTATGCGCGCTTCCTCGCCGCCTACAAGAAGGGCAAGATCAACCGCCTCGTCGTGGTGCCGCGCCTGAACGGATCGCCGACCCGCGTTGCGGCGGATAACGCGCGCGGCGCCTGATCCTTCCGGACAGACGCGCGAACGCGAACTCCTCCTGACAGCCTTCTGTCAGGAGCCGCATCTGGCGAAGCGCCTCATCTCATCCCACTCTTTCCATTTTGGCCAGGAAATCCCATATTCGGGACATGGCCAAATCTCCCGATAAGAAAACGCCGCCGACGGCGAATGACGACCGCGCTTCGCCGAAGCGGCGCAGTCCGCTGACCGATTTCCTCGACGCCTCGGAGCCGCTGCACAGAGGCGGCTTCGCCGAGATGCCGCAGCCGGAGTTCTCAGGCACGCCGCTGACCGGTTCGATCGCGGATTGGGCCGAGCAGATCGAGCAGGAAGCCGAAAAGGAAGGACGTCGCGAGATTTCCCCCCTCGAGGGGGAGATATCGCCGAAGGCGACAGAGGGGGTCGTCACAGAAGACACCGCCGGGACGTCGAGGCCGGTCGAACCGACCCCACCCGGCGGCTCCGCCGCCACCCTCCCCTCGAGGGGGAAGGAAAGCGCCAAGTCGAAGAAGATACCCGAGCGCTCTAGTTCGCCGGGGCGCAGCGCGCGCGGCACCTCGATGGGTGGCGCGGCATCAGCCAGGGAGCGCACGGCAGCCGGCCTCAATCCGGTCGCCGGTCTCGACATTTCGTTGGAAGACGCCGAGTCGATGGCCTCGGGCAGCGTCACCGCCACCGTCGCCGCGCTGTCGGCGCTGATCGAGTCCGGCAATCCGCTGCACAAGGACGGCGTGCTGTGGACGCCGCACCGCCCTGCACGCCCGGAAAAGTCCGAAGGCGGCATCGCCATCAAGATGGTGTCGGATTTCGAGCCGGCCGGCGACCAGCCGACGGCAATCAAGGATCTGGTCGAAGGCGTCGCCAACAACGACCGCACCCAGGTGCTGCTCGGCGTCACCGGCTCCGGAAAAACCTTCACGATGGCCAAGGTGATCGAGGAGACGCAGCGCCCCGCCCTGATCCTGGCGCCGAACAAGACGCTGGCGGCCCAGCTTTATTCCGAGTTCAAGAAATTCTTCCCCGAAAACGCCGTCGAGTATTTCGTCTCCTATTACGACTATTACCAGCCGGAAGCCTACGTCCCGCGCACCGACACTTTCATCGAGAAGGAATCCTCGATCAACGAGCAGATCGACCGCATGCGTCACTCGGCGACGCGTTCGCTGCTCGAGCGCGACGACGTCATCATCGTCGCCTCGGTGTCCTGCATCTACGGTATCGGCTCGGTCGAAACCTACACCGCGATGACCTTCCAGATGCAGATCGGCGACCGGCTCGACCAGCGCGCTCTGCTCGCCGATCTCGTTGCCCAGCAGTACAAGCGGCAGGATGTCAATTTCGTTCGCGGCTCGTTCCGCGTGCGCGGCGACACGATCGAGATCTTCCCGGCCCACTTGGAAGATCGTGCATGGCGCATTTCGATGTTCGGCGACGAGATCGAGCAGATCACCGAGTTCGACCCGCTGACCGGCCAGAAGACCGGCGAGCTGAAGAGCGTCAAAATCTACGCCAATTCGCACTATGTGACGCCACGCCCGACGCTGAACCAGGCGATTAAGTCGATCAAGGAAGAGCTCAAGCACAGGCTGGTGGAACTGGAGCGCGCCGGCCGCCTGCTGGAGGCGCAGCGGCTGGAACAGCGCTGCCGCTTCGACCTGGAAATGCTGGAGGCCACCGGCTCCTGCGCCGGCATCGAGAACTATTCGCGCTATCTCACCGGCCGCCAGCCGGGCGATCCGCCGCCGACGCTGTTCGAGTACATTCCCGACAATGCGCTGGTCTTCATCGACGAAAGCCACGTCACTGTGCCGCAGATCGGCGGCATGTATCGCGGTGACTTCCGCCGTAAGGCGACGCTGGCCGAATACGGTTTCCGCCTGCCGTCCTGCATGGACAACCGGCCCTTGCGCTTCGAGGAATGGGATGCCATGCGCCCGCTCTCCGTCGCCGTTTCGGCCACCCCGGGCGCTTGGGAGATGGAACAGGCCGGCGGCGTCTTCGCCGAGCAGGTCATCCGCCCGACCGGACTGATCGACCCGCCGGTCGAGGTGCGCCCGGCCAAGAGCCAGGTCGACGATGTCGTCGGCGAAATCCGTGACACCACCAAGGCCGGCTATCGCACGCTGGTGACGGTGCTGACCAAACGCATGGCCGAGGACCTGACCGAGTATCTGCACGAACAAGGCATCCGCGTCCGCTATATGCACTCCGACATCGACACGCTGGAGCGCATCGAGATCCTGCGCGATTTGCGCCTTGGCGCCTTCGACGTGCTGGTCGGCATCAATCTTTTGCGCGAGGGCCTCGACATTCCCGAATGCGGCTTCGTCGCCATCCTAGATGCCGACAAGGAAGGTTTCCTGCGTTCTGAGACCTCGCTCATTCAGACCATCGGCCGCGCCGCCCGCAACGTCGACGGCAAGGTCATTCTCTATGCCGACCAGGTCACCGGCTCGATGGAACGGGCGATGGCCGAGACCAACCGCCGCCGCGAGAAGCAGATGGAGTGGAACGCCGCCAACGGCATCACTCCGGAATCGGTCAAGTCGCGCATCTCCGACATTTTGGACTCGGTCTATGAGAAGGATCACGTCCGCGCCGACATCTCGCAGTTCACCGACAGCGCCGGCGCCATGATGGGCAACAACCTCAAGGCCCATCTCGACGCGATGGAGAAACAGATGCGCGACGCCGCCGCCAATCTCGATTTCGAGAAGGCGGCCCGCATCCGCGACGAGATCAAGCGCTTGCGTGAGATGGAACTGTCCATCTCCGATGACCCGCTGGCCAAATACGCCGACATGGAAAGCCCGGTCTCTGGCCGCGAAAAGGGCAAGCACAACAAGGGCGTAGCCAAGCATCGCACGGCCGAGGAACAGGAGCGTTTTCGCAGGCTCGACGAAGTGCGTGCCGCCGAAGAGGCGGCCAAGGCTGCCCGCCCCAACCTCTTCCGCAAGCCGGCGCTTGGCGAGATGGGCGCCGATGGCGCCGTGCCGGCGAAGAAGCCGCTATTCGCCAAACCTTCGATTGACGACATGGGTCCAGGCACGGACATGCCGACCCCGGCCGGTGCGGTATCGCGCTCGCTATTCAAGAAACAGTCGGCCGAAGAGGCACATGGCAGCGATTTCGGCATTCCCGGCGAGCCGGTCAAACCGCTGTTCAAGAAGAACTCACTCGATGAGATGACCGTGCGGCGAACCGAGACGCCGATCGAGGGTGACAAGCCGGTCAAGCGTGAGCGCGCCGGCATCGGCTCGTATGAAGATCCTGGCGACGCCCGCCGGGAAAAGCGCCGGCCGGGGAAGACAGGCAGACCGGGACGGTAGGGCCTGGAGTCACACTGTCGACTGGCTGGACCACGCCCCCAGCCTTGTCAGTTGCCAGTCGAAGCGATACGGGCCACGGCAGCTTCTCCGCTCCCAACGCAAGAAACTCCCACGGCCGCCCGCAGAATGAAACCCAAGGACATCGCCGCCTATATCTTCCTGGCCATCACCTGGGGCTTGTCGTTCCTTGTTCTGCTCAAGGTGGTGCACGCCTTCGGCTGGGTCGGCGCGGTCACCTTGCGCTCGCTGATCGCCGGCATCACGCTCCTGCTGCTTGCCGCCGCGACCCGGCGCCGGCTCGATTTCAGCGCCGGCTGGCGGCGCTTCGCCGTTGTCGGCGCGACGACGGTTGCCGCGCAGCTTATCGGCCTATCCTATGCCACCCCGCGCATCGGCACGGCGGTGGCGGCCATCCTTGTTGCCGCGATCCCACTGTTCTCGATGATCCTCGGCCAGCTATGGGGGCTTGAGCGCATCACCGTTCGCGGGCTGGCCGGCCTGCTGCTCGGCGCCTTCGGCATCATCGTCCTTGTCGGCTTTCCCGCGGTGCCGATCACGGCATCCTTCGCCTTCGGCTGCGCCGCCTCGCTGTTCAGTTCCTTCTCGGCCGCTTTCGGTAGCAATTATGCAAACCGACATCTGCGCTCGGCCGGCTCGTGGGAACTCACCAGTGCCGCCTTCCTGTTGGGCGGGCTGATGACGCTGCCACTGCTTCTCGCTGTACCGGTGCCGGCGATGCCGCGCGCCATCGACTTCCTCTATCTCGCCGTCCTCGCCTGCATGATGAGCGCGTTGACCTACATCGTCTATTTTCGGCTGGTTGCCAGTATCGGCGCGACCAGGACGATCAGCGTCGAATTCGCCGTGACCGTGATCGCGGTGTTGGTCGGCACCAGCATGCTTGGGGAATCGCTGACCGTAATCCAGGGCTTCGGCGCTGTCGCGATCATCGGCGGCTGCATACTGGTGCTCGATCCGTTCCCGCGCCGGGTGAAAGCGGTAGCCTTGCCTTCCGCCCCGCCTTTGGTGTAGTCAGTCCGCACACTCGAACGTCTGGAAAGGAGGGCTGCGTGTTCGATTTTTCTCGTCACCATCGTCAGCGTGGCCCGATTTCTGCCCTGCGAGCTTGCTTGCAGGGCTGACCAGGGACGGTCCGGGTTTTTCCCGCTTCGATTTTTTGGTCTGCCCTTCGTGGTGCCGCAACGCCGAGCCTGATGGCCGGTGGGCGCACCGTCAAAGTGCATTGAGCCGCTAGAGCATGATCCCGAAAAGTGGGAACCGGTTTTCGGAAAAGATCATGCTCCGACAAAGAGGCGGCCAAGACCAGAGAAATCAAAATGGCCCTGATCAGCCTCAAATCGCTCGGCGTCACCATGAGTGCGCCGCTGTTCTCCAAGCTCGACCTCACCATTGGCGGCGGCGACCGGCTCGCCATCGTCGCAGCCAACGGCCGCGGCAAGTCGACCTTGCTGAAATGTCTGACCGGCGCGATGGAGCCGACCTCGGGCGACATCACCCGCACGCGCGGCCTGCGCGTCGGCCATGTCGAGCAGTCCGTCGCTCCAGCCCTTCTCAGCCATACCTTCCATCAGGTGGTGGCCGACGCCCTGCCGCCGGAGCAGGCCGACAGCGAGACGTGGCGCGTCGATGTGGTTTTGGATTCGCTCGATGTGCCGGAGCCGATGCGCGAACGGCCGATGCAGGCGCTGAGCGGCGGCTGGCAGCGGGTGGCACTGATCGCTCGCGTCTGGGTCACCGATCCGGATGTGCTGCTGCTCGACGAGCCGACCAACCATCTCGACCTTGCCCGCATCAGCCAGCTCGAGACCTGGCTGAACACGCTGCCGCGCGAGGTGCCCGTCGTTATCGCCAGCCACGACCGGGCCTTTCTCGACGCCACCACCAACCGGACGCTGTTCCTGCGCCCTGAACGGTCGTCGGTGTTTGCCTTGCCCTATTCCCGCGCCAGGCAGGCGCTCGACGACGTCGACGCCTCGACAGAGCGCAAGTTCCAGCGCGACATGAAGGTGGCGCAGCAATTGCGCCGGCAGGCGGCCAAGCTCAACAACATCGGCATCAATTCGGGTAGCGACCTGCTGACGGTCAAGACCAAGCAGCTCAACCAGCGCGCGGAAAGACTGGAAGAGGCGGCAGCTCCGGCGCACCGCGAAAAGTCGGCCGGTGCCATAAAACTGGCCAATCGCGGCACGCACGCCAAGGTGCTGATCACGCTCGACGACGCAGCTGTCGAAACACCCGACGGCACGCTGCTGTTCAGGACTGGCAAGCGCCACATCTGCCAGGGCGACCGCATCGTCCTGCTCGGCCGCAATGGCGTCGGCAAGTCGCGCTTCGTCACCCTGATCCGCAACGCCATTGTCGAACCGGACACGGCGCGGAATGTGAAGGTGACGCCGTCGACGGTGCTCGGCTACAGCGATCAGGCGCTGTCCGGCATCAGCGGCGACGACACGCCGCTGGGGCTGGTCTCGCGCCGCTACGATGTCGGCGAGCAGCGCGCCCGCTCGTTGCTGGCCGGCGCCGGCGTGGTCATCGAGATGCAGGAGAAAAAGATCGGCGTGCTGTCCGGCGGCCAGAAGGCGCGGCTGATGATGCTGGCGCTCAGGCTCGCCAACCCCAACTTCTATCTGCTTGACGAGCCAACCAACCATCTCGACATCGACGGCCAGGAAGCGCTGGAAGCGGAGCTGCTGGCGCATCAGGCAAGCTGCCTGCTCGCCTCGCACGATCGCTCCTTCATCCGCGCCATCGGCAACCGCTTCTGGCTGATCGAGAAGCGGCGGCTGATAGAAGTCGAGGACCCGGAGGATTTCTTCCGCTCGGTGGCTGAGGCGGAAGGGTAACGATTTTGGCGGCGTGACGGTATCCATGCCTGTGAAATTTCGGCCGATCGACATCAGTTCAAAATTTCGTATCACGATATGAGACGTTTTCTTGACTTACGAAGCGTATCATGTGAAGGTACGCTGCTCGGATACGGCAGATGATACGCTCGTTCAAGGACAAGATCAGCGAGGCCGTTTCGAACGGCAAGGCTCCGAAGGGGTTCCCGTCGGACCTTGTCCGGTCAGCCCAGCGAAAGCTGTTCATGATCGACAATGCCGCCGAACTATCGGACCTGAAGACGCCTCCCGGCAACCGGCTTGAGCCGCTGAAAGGCAACCGTGCCGGTCAGCATTCGATCCGCATCAACGATCAGTTTCGCATTTGCTTTCGCTGGGTGGATGGACAAGCCGAGGATGTCGAAATAACCGACTACCATTGAGGTTTTCAAATGCTGAACATCAACCCACCTATTCATCCGGGAGAAATCCTCCGCGAGGAATATCTCATGCCGCTTGGCCTGAAACCTTACACGCTGGCCAAGAAGCTGCATGTGCCGCGCACACGCATCGAGCGCCTCGCCAGCGAGACAACACCGGTGACGCCCGACACAGCGCTACGCCTTGCGAAATTCTTCGGAACCACGCCGCAGTTCTGGATGAACATGCAGGCGAGCTACGACCTGGCTATCGAGGGAGAGGCCAAGAAGGCCGATCTAGAAACGATCGAACGTTTGGAAACGGCTGCCTGAAGTAAACCGCGTTGGTAACACCTGCCTTGAGCCGACTACGGAGGCAGCTAAAAAAATCGACCGTCTGTCGGATGACCACCACGCGCCACGTCCTTGGAATGCCGACACGATGATGCCGGCTTCAACCGAGGACAAAGCATCATGTTCACCCTGTCATCCATAGGCCGCATCACCACCCGTTACATGAAAGCTCGCGCCCGCTATCGCAGCGAGCGCGCTCTTCTTTCACTGCCGATCGAATTGCGCAAGGACATTGGCTGGCCGGAAATCGGGATCGATGCGCAAAATGCCCCTCATATCCGCAGAGAATCCTGACCGAAGCGACCGCTGACCAGTCATACCTATCGCCCGAAAGCGGTGTCGCCTGCATCGACAGGCGCATTTCGAAAGCCTGGCCTATCCAGGGCCGGTCCGCCAAAAAATTTGGCGGCCATGTAGCATTGCCGCCGCCTCATCCGTCCTATGGCTCGCAAGGCCAAACGCAAAAGGAGCAAGACATGACTGATCAGACCCCCGTTCAGCCCGCCGCTAAAGTGCTCGGCGGATTGACCCCTTATCTGCAACTTGACGGCGCCTTCAAGGCCGCTGAATTCTATAAGAAGGCCTTTGGAGCCGAGCAGGTGTTTGCTTATCCGCCGGACGAAAAAGGCCGCACGATGCACATCCATCTATACGTCAACGGTTCGACGTTGATGCTGGGCGATGCCTATCCTGAACACGGCCATCCGCACAAGGATGCGCAGGGCTACACGCTGCAGCTGCACCTCCAGGACGACACCATTGAAACCTGGTGGCAACGCGCGATCGATGCAGGCTGCGAGGAAGTGGTGCCGCTGCAGGTCATGTTCTGGGGCGACCGTTGGGGTCAGGTTAGGGACCCGTTCGGCGTGGCCTGGGCGATGAACGCACCGGTCAAGTAAGATTTAGCGAGCAGCAACGCCCTACCCACGGGGTGATGCGCTCATCTGCGCCGGGCTGCCGGCCTGGCGCCCGATTCCAGCAACAGGAGACCAACAATGTCCTATGTCGATGGCTTCGTGCTTGCCGTGCCAAAGGCAAGACTCGACGACTACAAGAAGCTGGCCAACACCGCCGGCGTTGTCTGGAAGGAGCATGGCGCGCTCGCCTATGTCGAATGCGTCGGCGACGACGTGCCCTACGGCGAGGTCACGTCCTTCCCGCGTGCCGTGCAGGCGAAGGACGACGAGATCGTCGTCTTCTCCTGGGTCGTCTATGGATCGCGTAGGAGCCGCGACGAAATCATGGCCAAGGTGATGGCCGATCCGCGCATGAAGCCGGACTGGTCGACCATGCCGTTCGACGGCAATCGTATGATCTTCGGCGGCTTCGAAACGTTCATGGAGCTTTAAGTAAGTAGCTGGCGCCTGTCTGACTGATCGTAGGTGTTGGAGACTGGCCCGAGTGCCCATCGCTTCGTTATCCTATGGCGGAGCAAGGAGCGAGGCGACGCGGCGCAGACCATAGGATCCATGCGGTGACGTTAAAACGTTGAAAACGGTGAACAATTCTGCCCCGTTTGCATCCTTCGATCGAGGTCACGGAATGGATCCTCGGGTCTCTGCGACGCCGCTTCGCGGCTGCTCCGCCCGTGGGGCTTCGGATAAACTGTAGCCAGGCCGCTAATCCAGTTTATCCAGCAGCGGCTTCAGCCTGTCGCCATAGCGTTTCCACAGATCGACCGAGCCCTGGTACATCGGCTGGCGCACCTGTGCGGCGGAAGCCGTGCGCACCGGCCGGTCGGTCTTGTGGAAGGATAGCGCCGCATCGTCCCAAGGCAGGCCGAGATGGGCGATCAGCGCCCGCGTCTGGCCTTCCTGGTCGGCGACGAAATCCTCGTAGCGCACATCATGCACGACGCCTGGCAGCACCGTGTGCCAATGCGCCATGATGTCGGTGTACAGATTGTGGAAATCGGCCAGTTCGCCGAGATCGTAGCCATAGCGGTGACTGTCGCTGCGGAAATGCACCTTGTAGATCGACAGGCAGGTGGCCGCCGCATCGCGCGCGCAATGGACGATTTTGGCCTTCGGCAGCATCAGATGCAGGAACCCGATCAGCAGGAAATTGCCCGGCATCTTGTCGGTGACATGCTTGAAGCCGGGATAGCGGGCGTGCAGCATGTCGAGATAGGCCTCGCCGGCCTCGGCGAAAGCCTTGTCGGGCATGTCGGCAATCCCTGCCGGGAAGCCGCCCTTCATGGTCAGGGGAAACTGCTTGCCGACCGCCGTCTTCAGGATGCTGAGCTCGCCGGCACCGTGGACATGGGGATGGCTGGCGATGATCTGCTCGACCAGCGTCGTGCCCGAGCGCGGCATGCCGACGACGAAGATCGGCGTGTCGTCCTCGATCGTGCTCGGCTTGTGCTTCTCGAAGAAGCCGGCGGTGAAGGTTGCCTTCATCGCCTCGAATTCGGCTCGCGTCTTGGCCGCATCGTAGTCGATGCCCTTGCGGCGGATCGCATTGCCTTCGGCGAAATAGTCGAAGGCTCGGCCATAATCCTTCAGATCGTCATTGGCCTTGCCGAGACCGAAGGACAACTGCATGCGCGCCAGGCTGTCCTGCGGCGCCTTGGCATGCTGAGCTTCCATACAGGTCAATTCGCTATCACGTTCTTTCTGGCGCTTGACCTGCGTCAACATCAGCCAGGCTCTCGCCATGCCGGGGTCGACCGCCAGCGCCTGCCGGAACAGCTCGGCTGCTTCATCGAGCTTGCCCTTTTCCATCAGCCCGACGCCGAGCCCATGCAGCAGGTCGCCATCCTTGGGCCGGATCGCCAGCGCTTCGCGGAAGACGGCAAGCGCCTCGTCCAGGCGTCCCGCTTCCTGCAGCGTTTCGGCAAGACCGATGCGCGCGCGGACATGGAAGGGGTTGCGCCCGACCGTGCCGCGATAGATCTCTTCGGCGCCCTCGAACTGGCCGAGCTGCTTCAGTGATGAACCGAGATTGTCGCGCGCCGCCAGTTGATCGGGCCGCAGCGCCACCGCCTTGCGGAAGCAGTCGACGGCAGCGGCGACCCGGCCGAGGTCGCGCAGCACCGTGCCTAGATTGTTTTGAAAATCCGGATTGCCGGGCTGCAAGCGCACCGACTGTTCGATCAGGTCCAGCCCTTCGGCGCTGCGCCCGGTCTGGTGCAGCAGCAGCCCCAGGAAATGCGCCGCGGCGGCGTGATTGGCCTTCTGCGCCAGCACCTGCCGGTAGATCGCTTCGGCCTCTTGCCGACGCCCGGCCTGATGCAGCTGCAGCGCCTGCTGGACACGCTGGTCGAGCCCCAATGGCGGTTGTCCTCCAGCGCCAGATCTGGCTGCCGCGCCCGCCGCTCGTCTCTGATCTCTGTTGATGGGAAACCTGCCGTGTTTTGTACGCCTGTGGCGATCTAGGCCATCGGCGCGGCAGGTTCAAGGCTTCGCTTGGTGTCTCGCTCGTTGCAACGGCGTGGAAGGGATCAAATTAGCCGGTTGGTCTCGGCGACCTGCCTGGCACGCCGAACTGTTCCATCGGTGTCGGCGATCCTTCGCCTTGCAGCCTCGTCGCTCCTGATGGTCAGTCGTGCCGACTTGACGATCATCGGCTTGCCGGCCGGGTCAGCGGCGATGGTGTGCATGACGGCTGGCTTGATGATCGGGTTGATCGCTACGGTCATGCCTCTAGGGGTTCTGACGGAAATCATGGTTTTCATCCTTCCAGAAATAAATAAAATGCAAGTTCCTGGACAATCGGCCCAGCGTGAATTTAAGCAATTTTTGAAAGTCGCCGACCCATATCAGACTTTTTCAAATAGTTACAGCGATCTATTTTTTTGCCATCGTCGGTGTTTTTCATAAATCTTCTTGAATAACGGGCCCTATCGGCCTATGTTAGCGATATCGTTTTGGGCCAGAATTGGCATCTCGCGGCGTCGGAGGTTCTCGACCCGCCATTCTTATTCCAATCATCGATATCGGGCGCGCGGTCCGTTTTGCTCCGCGGCCATGTCTCATTCTTTCGAAAGATCCATATGAACACCGGAACCGTAAAGTTCTACAATGGCCAGAAGGGCTTTGGCTTCATTCAGCCGACCGAAGGCGGGAAGGACGTTTTCGTCCATGTCAGCGCGCTGGAGCGCGCCGGCTTCCCCGGCCTCGCCGAAGGCCAGAAGCTGCGGTTCGAGTTGGAGCGCGACACCAAGGGCCGCGAGTCGCCCGCCAATTTGCAATCGATCTGATCCGGCCGAATTCGATGAACGCTGACCACGGATGTACTGGCAGCTCTCGAAAGCGGCTTATTTCCAGCGACTGCCGGAAATAGGAAAGCGGGGTTCGTCCCCGCTTTTTTGCTTTCAGGACCGCTGCTTTGCATAGGTAAGACAATGCCGGACCGCACCACCCACTCCATCGCGCATTTCGCGACGCCCTTTGTGCTCGGCGGGCTGGAAGGGATACTGCCGGCCGGCGACTACGACATCGATCACGACGAAGAGCTGTTCGAGGGCATGTCGCGGCTTGCCTGGCGCCGCGTCGCCACTTTCATCCATCTGCCGGCAAGGGCAGTGAAAAACCCGCCCACCCGCCAGCTTGTCGCCATCGATTACCTCGAACTCGAAACAGCGCTGAAGCGCGACAGGGAGAATGCAGCATGATCCGTTTCCAGCAGAATGCGCGCCCGCGCACCGACACGCCCGCGCACCAGTTTGCGATCGGTCAGACAGTGCGCATGAAGAGCCGTATCGGCCTCGTCCAGAAGACCGCCGAACTGTTCCAGATCAAGAGCAGGCTGCCGGTCAAGGACGGCTCGCCGCAATACCGCATCCGCAGCGAGCAGGAGACCCATGAGCGGGTCACCACCGAAGACAATCTCGAACCGGCCGACAACCCGGTCGTTGCCAACGACCCGGTTGTCTGAGACCCCAGCAAAGCCAAGTCAGCACGCAACAGGAGCACGATATGTCCAAGGGTCAACAGCGAAGCAACCGCGAAACGCGCAAGCCGAAGAAGGACAAGGTCGTGGCCAAGCCCGCCTCCCCGTTCGGCTCGTCGGTCAAGCAGGCCGAGAGCAGCCTGAAGCCAAAGTCGAAGGGCTGACACAACTGGAGGGCGCCTCAAGCGCCTTCACCGTCGTCCCTGTGCGAGGCGGCGAATTGACTGAACAGGCCCGCGCAACGCTCTGCCACGGAGGCTTCCTTGAACTTCTTCATCGAGTTCTACCGGTCGCGCAACGCGGACGAAGCCACACTCGACAAGGTGTCACTAGAAGCTCCGAACCTGCGTGCCGCCCTGCAGGGCGCCACCGCGCTGTTCCACACACTGGCCATGCCGCAAATCCCCGATCGCCTGCGCATTTCCGACGACAATGGCAGCGAGCTTTACGCCGGCCCGGCTGATGGAGCCTATCCGACGGGAATTTGACCGAACGCCTCGGTTTTTCATTCTCCCCTTGGGGGGCCCGAAGGGCCGGCGAGGCTCCCGCCCCGCCCAAGCGGTGAATTGGCGCGCGGCACCGAGACGGTTGAGGCCGGCCCAACTCATAGGACCGAGCTTCGCTCGGCCACTTTCTCCAACAAAAAGGTGAGAAGGCAAGACACGCCTTGGCTTCTCAGCACGGCCCGTCGTCAACGACGCGGTAGTCCGCAGCCCGAGCCTCGCAAGCGTTGGGGAAGGTACGCATCTCGCCGTGCCGGCGAGCGCACACCGGCGCATATTCGCGGGTGCAGAACGTCTGTTCTTCGCCGCCGCCGCCTCCGTCGCGACACGGACCGTCGCGCACGATGCGATAGCCGGCGCGGTCGGCAAGGCAGGCGTTGGCGAAGGTCTGGCGGTCGCCGCCGCGGCGGGCGCAGACTGGCTCGTACTGCCGGCTGCAATATTGCGGTTCGGGACGTGGCGGACGCGCCCCCGGTCCGTCATCGACGACGACGGTGCAAGCGGCAAGAATTGTCGACAGCAACAGGATGGCAAAACCCTGTCGCGAAAAGATTGCCGCCAGAAATGGCATGTTGATCTCCCACGATCGCGTCCCCGGTTGCCGATCCTCGCCATTACCTTGCCAAATGCAACCCCTGTTTGCAGTCCCCTCAGACGGAAACGGCGTCTCGACCATGGCCGGCGTCGGCTTGCCCAGCCACCTCGACGTCTGGCCTATTCGTGCCCCGGCTCTGGCCGATGACCCAACCGGTAAGCCAGCCTATGCCGAGCCGATCGATGTTCAGGTCAGTCGATCCATGCGTCGGGATGCGCCAATGCGGCGGCCCGCGGCGCTATCTTGCAACCATCACGTTTCCGTGCGATAAATTCCGTGTTCGGGCATTTGCGACCCGGAGAGCGGAACGTTTTGGACGACCTTTCCCCGATACTGTGAATCTCTGACAGCCCCGTTTTCGGCGGGGGGTTTGACCATGCGCCAATGCATGACTGCCGAAGCAACCACCGGGAACTGCCCTTTGCGCCAGGCGGCGGGCAGGACCACCAAAGACTGAACGGGTGAAGGAGTTTCCCCAATGGCCCAGACCGGCACCGTTAAATTCTTCAACGCGACCAAAGGCTTCGGTTTCATCACGCCCGACGGCGGCGCCAAGGATGTGTTCGTCCATATTTCCGCGATCGAGGCCTCAGGCCTGCGCACGCTCGTCGACGGCCAGAAGGTCACCTTCGACGTCGAGCCGGACCGCATGGGCAAGGGACCCAAGGCCGTCAACCTCCGCGCTGCCTGAGCCATTCGGGCGTCTCTCGGACGCGCGACGGAGGCTCCAACGCCTGAACCTGGCTTGGAGAGGGATCTGGATTTTTGAAAGGCGCGGCGATCTTCGTCGCGCCTTTTTCGTGCCGAAGGTGCAGACCAATGCTTGTCGCCCAAAAATGGCTGGTTCGGGGGACCGATATGCATGAAAGCAAGGACCTGAGGCGCGCCGCGACGCCCTTTGGCTGCCCGCAAAACTTTCTCTTGCCGATGACGCTAAAATAAAGGACAAATTTCCATTCGGGCATTTGCCGGCCCGAGACTGGAATTTATGGGACAAAGGAGCTTCCCATGCCGCAGACCGGCACCGTGAAATTCTTCAACCATGCCAAAGGCTTCGGCTTCATCACGCCCGACGATGGCGCGAAGGATGTTTTCGTCCATATTTCAGCCGTGCAGGCGTCAGGTCTTCCCGGTCTCGAGGATGGGCAGAAAGTGACATTCGACACCGAGCCGGACAAGCGTGGCAAGGGTCCGAAGGCCGTCAACCTGTCGGTCGGCTGAGCCGCCTCAGACCGTCGACGGCAAGCAGTTTCGCCCCGTTGAGAGCGTGTGATCATTGACGCTTTTTTTGAATCAACACATCGAAATCCGTTCAGCCCCTGTTCAGCCACGGTCGCATATTAGTCTTTGGTAAAGCCGGACCGCATCCCCCGAAACTGCACGGGCCGGTACGAAGGAGACCAAGATGAACCGAGTTTTCAAGATCGCCGCCCTGTCCGCAGCCGTGGTCGCCACCACGCTCGTGACCTTGCCCGCGGCTAATGCAGGTGACTGGCGCCACCATCATGGCCATCACGGCAACGGCGATGCCATTGCCGCCGGCGTCCTCGGCCTCGCGGCGGGCGCCCTGATCGGTGGCGCGTTGGCCAACGACCAGCCCCCGCCCTACGCTGACCGCTACTACGACGACAGTTACTACGATCGTGACGTAGTGGTGCGCCCGGCCCCGGTCCGCCGCTACTATGCGGAGCCGAGGGTCGTTTACAATGAAGGCTACGCCGAGCCGTGGACCCGCGGTTGGTACGAGTATTGCTCGGACCGCTACCGCACGTTCAACGCCCGCACCGGCACGTTCACCGGCAGTGACGGCGAACAGCATTTCTGCACGGCAAACTAAACTATAGGGCTTCCCTGCCCCAAACAAAAAGCGCCGGCCGCGAGGTCGGCGCTTTTTGTTTTTCAGGATCACGCTTGCAGCTGTCCGGCATCGCAGGCCGGCGCTGAATATCGCTCCACCTTAAACCAGAAAGGGATTGCTGCGCCGCTCCTCGCCAAACCGGCCGCCAGGACCATGGCCGCAGATGAAGCCGATGTCGTCGCCGAGAGGCAGCAGCTTGTCCTTGATCGAGGCGATGAGCGCCGCATGGTCGCCGCCCGGCAGGTCGGTGCGGCCGACAGAACCGCGAAACAGCACGTCGCCGACATGAGCGAATTTGGCCGCGCGGTTGTAGTACACGACATGGCCGGGCGCGTGGCCGGGGCAGTGCAACACCTCGAACACATGGCCGCCGAACGAGACGGTCTCGCCTTCGGTCAGGAACCGGTCGGGCACGCAGTTGCGCGCACCGGCAATGCCGTAGCGCCTGCCCTGGTTTTCCAGATTGTCGAGCAGCGGCTTGTCGGCCTCATGCGGTCCGACGATCTCGACGCCGAGCGCTTCCTTCAACTCCATGGCGCCGCCGGCATGGTCGATATGGCCGTGCGTTATCCAGATCGCACCGGCTGATATCGCATTGTCCTTCAGCGCCGCCAGCACCTTGTCGATGTCACCGCCTGGATCGACGACGACACCGTGCTTGCCGTCCATGTCGAACAGGATGGTGCAATTCTGCTGGAACGGTGTGACCGGCACGATGCCGGCATTGAGCTGACCCATGATCGTCCTTTCGCTATGCCAGCCGTGATTTAGAGACGCTGGCGAAGGGCGTCCACCCCTCGAAAGACGAACAGTCAGTAGCTCCAAAACGGAAATGGGCGACCGAAGCCGCCCATTTGAAAGACCGAATGGCCGCTGCTTACTTCTTCATCGCGCCCATGACCGCGCCGAGAATGCCGGTCAGGATCGCGCCGCCGCCGGCGCCGCCGATGATATTCTGCAGGTTCAGCGCGCTGCCGAGACCGCTCGTTGCTGCTGCCGCAGCCGCCGTATCAACCGCGCCGCCGCCAAGCAGGCTGCCGAGGATCGCCGCGCCGCCGACGCCGCCAATGGCTCCACCCAGGATTTTGGGAAGCTGACCCATCGCCGCCGTCTTGAGCGCCGCACCGACCGCCTGACCACCGATGATGCCTGTAATCACCTGCACAATGATCGGAAGAAGCGTGTTCATGTCCATATGATTAGTCCCTCCATAACTGCCAGCCTCCCGGGCCGACAGCATCATGAGACGCCGAATTGGACGAAAGTCAAATGCAAGAATGCTTAAATAGAAGGGGCGGCGCTAAAACTGCCCCTGCTTGCTAAAAAAGCTGTGACTATCGTTATTCTGCAGCGATCGCGTGCTTGGGTTGAACGGCGGCAGAATAGTCATCCATAAGGTTCTTGGCGATTTCACCAACCTCGAATCGGTAAGGTCCGATCTCCGACACCGGCGTTACTTCCGCTGCGGTGCCGGTCAGGAAGCACTGCTGGAAGCCTTCCAACTCTTCCGGCAGGATTGCACGCTCGATCACCTCCAGACCGCGATCCTTGGCCAACCCAATGACCGTGCGGCGGGTGATGCCGTCAAGGAAGCAGTCGGGCATGGGCGTGTGGATCTTGCCGTCCTCGACGAAGAAGATGTTGGCGCCGGTCGCTTCAGCGACCTGGCCGCGCCAGTCGAGCATCATGGCGTCGGCATAGCCCTTGGCCTCGGCGGCGTGCTTGGACATGGTGCAGATCATGTAGAGGCCGGCGGCCTTCGATTTGGACGGTGCGGTGCGCGGGTCGGGCCGGCGCCATTCCGCCACGTCGAGGCGGATGCCTTTCAGCTTCTGCGCCGGATCGAAATAGCTCGGCCACTGCCAGATGGCGATTGCGCAGTTGATGCGGTTGTTCTGCGCCGAAACGCCCATCTGTTCGCTGCCGCGCCAGGCGATCGGCCGGACATAGGCGTCCTGGAAACCCTGCTTCTTCAAAAGCGTGGTGGAGGCGTCGTTGAGCTCGGCCACCGAATAGGGAATCTTGAAGCCGAGCATGCGCGCCGATTCATGTAGGCGCTCGGTGTGTTCGTTGAGCTTGAATATCTCGCCGCCATAGGCGCGCTCGCCCTCGAAGACGGCGCTGGCGTAATGCAGACCATGGGTCAGCACATGGATCTTGGCGTCACCCCATTGGACGAATTCGCCGTTCATCCAGATGAAGCCTTCCAATTGATCGAAGGGAACGGATGCCATGGTAACCTCCCGCGGGCGGCAGCCCGCATAGCGTTGTGTCGTTGTGTGTTCTTGTCGCCTATGGAAGGCGGCTTTTTCAGGAGCGTAGGCGGATAATTGCGCTCTGGCAAACTAAGGAAGTTCCGGAAAAGCCGGCTTGGCTTGCCTTTTCGTTCGCAATTCGCCCAAAAGCTTGTCAAAAATTATCATTGCAGGGAAATTACGTCAATAGTACTGACATAATCTCTCTTTCCCACGGAGAAATGATGACGGATCGTAGCCACGCAGCCGGGAAACCGATCAGGACCGCGATGTCAGACGAGGACGGCATCGACTTCGCCATCATCGAATTGCTCTTCTTTGCCTATCGTGACTTCACCTCCGATCCGGATCAGATCCTGGCCGACTACGGCTTCGGCCGTGCCCACCACCGGGTGCTGCATTTCGTCAACCGCAGGCCGGGCCTGACGGTCGCCGAATTGCTCGACGTGCTGAAGATCACCAAGCAGAGCCTGGCTCGCGTGCTCAAGCAATTGATCGACACCGACCATGTCGTGCAGTTGCAAGGTCCACGCGACCGCCGCCAGCGCGAGCTTTATCCGACGGCCAGGGGCCGTGCGTTGGCGTTGGCGCTGGCGCGGCCACAGTCGCGCCGCATCCATGCTGCATTGGAAGATTCCGGAATAACCGAACGGACCTTGGTGGAACGGTTCCTCGAAGCGATGGTCGATCCGGAACTGAGGGCGCAGATCGACCTGGGGTCCGCAAAAATGTCAGGGAAAAACCATGGAGAGCACTGAACGGGTAGATCACGCGGCCGCACCGGACGACGACGCACCGCATTTGCTTGTGGTCGACGACGACACCCGCATCCGAAATCTTCTCAAGCAGTATCTGACCGAAAACGGCTTTCGCGTTACTGTCGCCGGCAATGCCGGCGAAGCCAGGCGCAAACTTGCCGGCCTCGACTTCGACCTTCTGGTGCTAGACGTCATGATGCCCGGCGAGACGGGCGTCGACCTGACCAAGTCGCTGCGCGCCGAAAAGAACGTACCGATCCTGATGCTGACGGCGCTGTCGGAGACCGATAGCCGCATCAGCGGGTTGGAGGCCGGCGCCGACGACTATCTGCCAAAACCTTTCGATCCGCGCGAGCTGATCCTGCGCATCAACAATATCCTGCGCCGCGGCGGCCCGACGAGCACGCCGAAGGTCGAGCAGCTGGTCTTCGGCCCCTACACCTTCCAGATCGCCAGGCGCGAATTGAAGCGTGGCGGCGAGGCGCTGAAGCTGACCGATCGCGAGCAGGAGATCCTGGCGATCTTTGCCGCGCGGGCAGGTGAGACCATACCCCGCCACGAGCTTGTCGGCGACGATTCGGAAGTCGGCGAGCGCACCATCGACGTCCAGATCAACCGGCTGCGTCGCAAGATCGAGCGCGATCCATCCAATCCGGTCTGGCTGCAGACCGTGCGCGGTATTGGGTATCGGCTCAGCGTGGAATAGAATGCCGCCTGCGGCCGGCTGAACGGCCGCGGGTGAGCGAAAAGAGCGAATGGCAACCACGGAACTGGAACAGCCGGGCAATGGCGGCTTGAGCGCACGCGCCACGCGGACGCTGAAGGCCGTGCCGCGCGCCTGGAACCGCTTCTGGCGCCTCGTGTCGCTCTATATGCCAAAGCGGCTTTACGCCCGCTCGCTGATTATCGTCATCGCGCCGATGATCCTGCTGCAATCGGTCGTTGCCTTCGTCTTCATGGAGCGCCATTGGGCAACCGTGACGCAGCGCCTGTCGCAGGCCACCGTACGCGACATCGCCGCCATCATCGACCTGATCGAGACCTATCCGCACGACGCCGACTACACCAACATCATCCGCATCGCCCAGGATCGCATGCAGTTGAAGGTCGACCTGCTGCCGCCCGACCCCTTGCCGCCGCCTGGACCCAAACCTTTCTTCTCTATCCTCGACGATGTTCTCTCGTCCGAAATCACCCGCCAGATCAACCGTCCATTCTGGATCGACACGGTCGGCAATTCCAACATCGTCGAGGTGCGCGTCCAGCTCGAGAACAAGGTGCTGCGCGTCTTCGTGCGCCGCAGCCAGGCCTACGCCTCGAACACCCACATCTTCCTGATCTGGATGGTCGGCACCTCGCTCGTGCTCCTGATGATCGCCATCCCCTTCCTGCGCAACCAGATCCGGCCGATCCTGATGCTTGCCGAAGCTGCCGAAAGCTTCGGCAAGGGCCGGCCGATGCCGCGCGACTTCCGGCCGCGCGGCGCCGAGGAGGTTCGCCGCGCCGGCTTTGCCTTCATGCAGATGCGCGAGCGCATCGAACGCCAGATCGAGCAACGCACCGCCATGCTGACCGGCGTCAGCCATGATCTGCGAACCATCCTCACCCGTTTCAAGCTGCAGCTTGCGCTGGCCGGCGGCAAGGCCGAGACCAAGGCGGCGCTCGACCAGGACATCGACGACATGCAGTCGATGCTGGAAGGCTATCTCGCCTTTGCCCGTGGCGAAGCTTCGGAAGACGCCGGGCGGTTCGATCTCGAAGCCTATTTCGAGAAGCTCGGCGAGGAAGCCAGGCTGCGCAAGCGCAAGCTGTCGACGACGCTTGCCGGCGACCCCGATGTGCATGTGCGGCCGAACGCCTTCGCCCGACTGATGTCCAATGTCATCGGCAACGCCTTCCGCTATGCCAAGACGGTGGAGGTCAACGCCACCCATGGCCGCGGCTCGCTGCTGGTCACCATCGACGATGACGGCCCAGGCATTCCGGCCGACAGGCGCGAAGAGGTGTTCAAGCCCTTCGTGCGGCTCGACGAGGCGCGCAACCTCGACGCCAGCGGCACCGGGCTCGGCCTGTCGATTGCCCGCGACATCGCTCGCAGCCATGGCGGCGATATCACCCTGGACGACAGCCCGCTCGGCGGCCTGCGCGCCGTCATCAAGGTTCCTGCATAGTCGGCGGAACACGGGCTTCATCCGCCCGTCATGAAACCGTGGTCAAGGACGCCCATGAAGCGCGCGACCTCAGTCGATTCGGCCCTGCCGCCTCACTTCGACCCCGTGCCCGCCCGGGTGCGCTGGAGCGAAGCGAGGGCAGCCGGCTGGTCGCCGTTCAAGCATCGTCTCAAAGCAACCGTCGACCTTTCCTGCAAAGGGCCGCCATGCGCATATTGATGGTCACCGACGCCTGGCGCCCGCAGGTCAATGGCGTCGTCCACACGCTGGAACGGCTCACCGAGACGCTGAAATCCTTCGATGTCGCGGTGGATTTCCTGACGCCCAACATCTTTCGCACGCTGCCCTTGCCGACCTACCCCGACATAAGGCTGGCACTGACCACCCCCGGCCATGTCGCGCGCCTGATCGACGCCGGCAAGGCCGACCACATCCACATCGTCACCGAGGGTCCGCTGGGCATCATGGCGCGGCGCTATTGCCGCAATGCCGGCCGGCCGTTCACCACCAGCTATCACACGCGCTTTCCCGAATATCTCAGCGCCCGCCTGCCGGTGCCGGAGAGCTGGACCTATCGTTGGCTGCGCGATTTCCACAATTCCGGGCAGGGCACGCTCGTCGCCACCCAGTCGCTCGCCGACGACCTCTCGGCGCGCGGCTTCAGCAAGCTGCGGCCGTGGACGCGCGGCGTCGACACCGACCATTTCCGGCCGGACAAGAAGAAGGACCTCGGCTTCCCCGGGCCGGTCTTCCTCTGCGTCGGCCGCGTCGCCATCGAAAAGAACCTGGGTGCATTCCTCGAACTCGATCTGCCCGGCAGCAAGGTGGTCGTCGGCGAGGGTCCGGAGCTTGCCAGGCTGAAGGCGAAATTCCCACAAGCGCATTTCCTGGGCCACCGCCCCAATGACGAACTGGCGGAGATCTATGCCTCGGCCGACGTCTTCGTCTTCCCCAGCCGCACCGACACGTTCGGCAACGTCATCATCGAGGCACTGGCCAGCGGCACTCCGGTCGCCGCCTATCCGGTGACCGGGCCGATCGATATCGTCGGCGACGGTTTTGGCGGCGCGGTGTCGAACGACCTGCGCGAGGCAGCACTTGCCGCCCTCAATGTAGACCGCGCGCAAGCACGCGAACGCGCCATGCGCTACAGCTGGAAAGCCTGCGCCGAAATGTTTCTCAATACGGTCGAAGAGGCGCTCGGCACGTCGCGGAAGCTGGCGGCCTGACGGAGGCGCAACCGCAATGAATGCTCGGAACCGGCGCGAAGGAACGCAACGGTCTAGTCTAAAACAATCTGCCGCCATCCGGCACCTTGCGCTCGATGGCGCCGAGCACCACCGCGCCCTCCTCGTCGGGAAAGCCGAGCGTCAGCACTTCCGACATGAACGGCCCGATCTGGCGCGGCGGGAAATTGACCACCGCGAACACCTGCCGGCCGACCAATGTCTCCGGCGTATAGTATTTGGTGATCTGCGCCGACGACTTCTTGACGCCAATGCCGGGGCCGAAATCGATCTTCAGCTTGAATGCCGGCTTGCGCGCCTCGGGGAACGGTTCGACCTCGACGATGGTGCCGGCGCGGATGTCGACACGATCGAAATCGGCAAAACTGATCTCGGGCTTAAGCGCGCTGCTCGAACTCATCTTCCGTTTCTGCTGGTTCAGGCGTTGCCGTAGGTCTCGAACAGCACGCCAGCCAGCGCGTCCTTGGCCGAGGTTCCCGACCAGACGACGAACTGGAACGCCTGGAAATAGCACTCGCAGGCTTCCAGCGCGGACGACAGCAAGACCTCGACCTGCTGGCTCGACGGCTCGACCCCGCCGGCCAACAGCAGCGACTGGCGGAACATGATCGCGCCCTCCTGCTCCCAGAGGTCGAAATGGCCAAACAGCATCTGTTCGTTGATGAGCGACAAGAGCCGCATCACTTCCAGCGCGCGGGTCTCCGGCACCTTGATGTCGAAGGCGCAGGCCAGGTGCAGCGCCTCGAAATCCTCCATCCATGAGAAGGAAACGTGATAGTCGGTCCAGCTTCCGGCAACCGAAATCGAAATTTCGTCGTCGCCGGCCCGCTCAAAGGACCAGTCGTTGTTGTGGGCCACCTGCTCGATAACATCCACCGGATGGATTTCGCGGGAGAATTCGAGTTCGAGAAGTTCCATGGAATGCTTCCTGTCGTTCTGTACGAGCGCCGCCACACGCTCAGCGGGAGGGCACACACAACGAACAATCTTGTCTAGAACTCGGACGGCCAGGACTTTCTTCGCGCAAAGACCACTTCTCGACACAAAGACCCCGGACCGGACCCCACCGCCCGGCCACATGACCCTGCTCCGAATCATGCAACAAATTCAGTCTATTGATCGGGAGTCGCGTGAACAGCCCAATTTTTCGCACTGCGTCATTCGCATGTGGAAAGCCGCTGTCACAAAGATTCATGCAATGCCGTTAAGCGATTCACGGCAAAGCGCTTTTCAGGATCGGGCTATGTGGAAAAGTTTAACGATTATTTTTTTGCGCGGGGCTTGGCCGCCGCCGCCGGTGAGGCGTCACCGGCCAGTTCGGCAAGCTTGGTCTCGAGCGCCTCGATGCGGGCGGAAAGCCGGGTGTTTTCTTCCCGGGCCTTGGCAGCCATCTCGCGCGCGGCTTCGAACTCTTCGCGCTGCACCACGTCCATTGTGTTGAGAATGCGCTCGGCCTGGCCCTTGAAGGCGGTCTCCACCTCACGGCGCACGCCCTGGGCGGCGCCGGCGGCATCGGTCATCAGCTTGGCGAATTCATCGAGAATGCGGTTCGGTCCGGTAGACATGGCAAATCCTCGCGCTTGCACAAATTGACGTAGTGGCGCTGCGCGTCGAATGCAAGCATGTTGCGCCGCGTTGCGGCATCAAGTCGAGAGCGCCCACCTTGCCTTGACCGTGCCAAAAGCCTGCCGCATGGTCCGCGCACAAACGCGTTTTGCAACCGAGAGTTCCCCGTTGAACGAATATTTCCTGCTGCCGCTGGCCTCCCTGCCCTTCCCCAACATCAACCCGATCCTCATCCAGATCGGGCCGCTGGCGGTGCATTGGTACGGCGTCGGTTACATCGTCGGCATCCTGTTTGCCTGGTGGTATGCCAAGCGGCTTGCCGCCAGTGCCAAGCTGTGGCCGAACGGCGTCCTGCCGATGAAGCCGGTGGACCTCGACGATTTCATCGTCTGGGCGGCCATCGGCGTCGTGCTGGGCGGCCGCACGGGCTATGTGCTGTTCTATGATCTGCCGCGCTACATTGCGCACCCGCTCGATATCTTCGCGGTCTGGCAAGGCGGCATGTCGTTCCATGGCGGCCTGCTTGGCGTTATCCTCGCCATGACGCTGTTTTCGATCAAGCGCGGCATCCGCACATGGTCATTGTTCGATGTCGTGGCCGCCGGCGTGCCGGTTGGCCTTGGCCTGGTGCGCGTAGCCAACTTCATCAATTCCGAGCTGTGGGGCCGGCCGACGGACGTGCCCTGGGCGTTCGAATTCCCCAATGGCGGGCCGTTTGCCCGTCACCCCAGCCAGCTCTACGAGGCGCTGCTCGAGGGTGTGGTGCTGTTCCTCGTGCTGCGCATCCTCACCCATTGGCGCCTCAAGCTGAAGACGCCGCGCTTCGTCGGCGGCGCCTTCATCTGCGGCTACGGCCTGTCGCGCATCTTCGTCGAGTTCTTCCGCGAGCCCGACCAGCAGCTCGGCTATCTCCTCGGCACCAACTGGCTGACCATGGGCATGATCCTGTCGACGCCGATGGTGCTGGCCGGCATCTGGGCGATGCTGACCGCCAAGCCGGTGGCACAGCCGCAGCCGATATGACCCGGCTGAAGACCCGCATCGTCGACCTGATCGAGGCATTGGGGCCGCTTCCCATCAACGAATACATGGCGCTTTGCCTCTTCGACCCGCAGGACGGTTATTACATGACGCGCGAGCCCTTCGGTGCGGCCGGCGACTTCATCACCGCGCCCGAGATCAGCCAGATGTTCGGCGAACTGGTCGCTGTGTGGGTGTACCAGGCCTGGCTGGCGAGCGGCCGGCCGCTGCCGGCCACCATCGCCGAGATCGGCCCCGGCCGCGGTACGCTGATGAAGGACATGCTGCGAACGCTGTCGCGGCTAGATCCAGAACTCGCCAACGGCGCCACCTTCGCCATGATCGAGACCAGCCCACGCCTGACAGAAGTCCAGCAACGGACGCTTGGCGTCACACCTTTCGCGGTTCGTTGGCACGAAACCATCGAGACGCTGCCGCGGCAGCCGCTGTTCATCGTCGGCAACGAACTGTTCGACGCCGTGCCCGTCCGCCAGTTCGTCCGCGCCGGCGCCGGCTGGCGCGAGCGCATGATTGGTCTGGATGACACCAACGAACTGCGCTTCTTCGCCGGTGCCGGCTCGGTCGACCCGACGCTGCTGCCCGCCGATGCCGACGGTGCACCGCAAGGCGCTATCGTCGAAGTGGCGCCTGCCCGCACGGCACTGATGGCGGCCATCGCAGAGCGCATATCAAGGCATGGCGGTGCCGGCCTGTTCCTCGACTATGGCCATCTCCAGCCGGGCGTCGGCGACACGCTGCAGGCATTGCGCGGCCACAATCGCGAAGATGTGCTGGCAAATCCCGGCGAGGCCGACCTCACTACCCATGTCGATTTCGCCGCCCTTGCCGCAGCCGTTCGCGGGCACGGCCTCGACGCCCATCTGTCGACGCAGGGCGATTTCCTGCTCGGCATGGGGATTCTCGAACGCGCCGGCCGCCTCGGCGCCGATGCCGGCCAGGCGACACGCGACAACATTACTGAGGCCGTCGAGCGCCTCGCCGCTCCGCAAAACATGGGCGCACTGTTCAAGGTGCTTGCGGTGCTGCCGCGCGGCGTGGCCGTCCCACTCTCTGCAACAACGACCTTCGCGGCGGATTGACTTTTCACCGCCGCCCCTCCCAATCTCCCGTCCGGCGAAAAGAGACGGTCACACCGCCCAGCCCCGCCTCCTTCTCGACGAAGCACCTTCTTCTTGACGAAACCGCCCACACGGACAACAACGCCCGCATGCTGAATCAGACCAAACCGGATCCCGTTCGGTCGCCGCTGCTGGACAAGGCGCAGGCACAAGGCATCCGCCACGGCTATTTTACCCGCATTGGCGGTGTCTCCAGCGGTATCTATCATGGCCTCAACATCGGCACCGGATCGAACGACGATCAGGCCCTGGTGGCCGAGAACCGCGCCCGGGTCGCTGCGTGGATGGGCGTGCCGGCGCGCCATCTGTTGACCGCCTGGCAGATCCACTCACCCGATGTCATCGTCGCCCGGGAACCCTTTGCCGGCGAGCGCCCCAAGGCAGACGCCATCGTCACCGACCGGCCGGGCGTCGCCATCGGCGCCTCGACCGCCGATTGCGGTCCAGTGCTCTTCGCCGATCCGCAGGCGCGCATCATCGGCGCCGCACACGCCGGCTGGAAAGGCGCTTTCACAGGCGTGCTTGAAAACACCGTCCTCGCCATGGAAAGTCTCGGTGCCCATCGCCAAAACATCGTCGCCGTGCTCGGCCCTTCGATTGGCCCGCGAAATTATGAAGTCGGACCGGAATTCGTTGCCCGCTTCGTTGAGGCCGACGGCGAAAACATCGGCTATTTCGCGCCTTCCGCCAACGTCGGCCATGCGATGTTCGACCTCAACCGCTACACGGTCGACCGGCTGGCCAAGGCCGGTGTGACAGCCGACGGCCTCGGACGCTGCACCTATGCCGAGGAAGATCTGTTCTACTCCTACCGGCGCGCCACGCACCGCAAGGAGCCCGATTACGGCCGGCAGATTTCGGCAATCGTTTTGGAGAGGGAATAATGGCGCTGCATTTTGAACGATCCGAATTCGACGCGCGGCGCGACCGGCTGATGATCGAGATGGCCGAGAAGAAGCTCGACGCCATCCTCCTGTTCGCGCAGGAGAGCATGTACTGGCTGACCGGCTATGATACGTTCGGCTTCTGCTTCTTCCAGTGCCTGGTGGTGAAGGCCGACGGTTCGATGGTGCTTCTGACCCGCTCGGCCGATCTGCGTCAGGCGCGCCAGACCTCGATCATCGACAACATCGTTCTGTGGACCGACCGCGATGGCGCCAATCCGGCGGTCGACCTGCGCAATCTGCTCAACGAACTCGACCTGCTCGGCGCTCGCATTGGCGTCGAATACGACACTCACGGCCTGACCGCCTTCAACGGCCGCCGGCTCGACGAACAGTTGCAGACCTTCGGCCAGATCGCCGATGCATCCGGCATCGTCGGCCGGCTGCGCCTGTTCAAGAGCCCAGCCGAAATCGCGAAGGCCGAGAAGGCCGCCAATCTCTCGGACGACGCGCTCGACGCGGCCTTGCCGCTGATCAAGCAGGGTGGCGACGAAGCCTTGATCCTGGCTGCCATGCAAGGTGCGATCTTCGCCGGCGGCGGCGACTATCCAGCCAACGAGTTCATCATCGGCTCCGGTGTCGACGCCCTGTTGTGCCGCTACAAGGCCGGCCGCCGCAAGCTCACAAAGAACGACCAACTGACGCTTGAATGGGCTGGCGTCTTCAACCACTACCATGCGCCGATGATGCGCACGGTGCTGACCGGCAAGGTCTCCAAGCGCCATCAGGAGCTGTTCGACGCCGCCCGCGCCGCCCTTCTGGCCGTCGAGAAGGCGATGACGCCGGGCAACAGCTTCGGTGACGTGTTCGACGCCCACGCCCGCACCATGGAGGCGCACGGCCTGACCAAGCACCGGTTGAACGCCTGCGGCTATTCGGTCGGAGCCCGCTTCACGCCCTCCTGGATGGACATGCCGATGTTTTACCAAGGCAATCCCGAGCCGATCGCGCCCAACATGACGCTGTTCGCCCACATGATCATCATGGATTCCGACACCGAGACGGCAATGACGCTTGGCCGCACCTACCTGACCACCGAATCCCAGCCGAAGCCGCTGTCCCGCCATGATCTCGACTTGATCGTACAGTGAATCCATAATGGGAGGCGTTCTTCGCCAAGGAGTTAGAAGGCAAATGAGACGATCGCATGTGACGACCGTGTCATTGCTTGTGGCATTGGCTCTTGGCGCCTGCACCAACGCAAAGGACGTGCTCGAACCCTCTGCCATCACCCCGCCGGCAACGTCGACCCAGACACTGCCCGCCACATCAGGCAACACTGCAGCCGCAGTTCCGGCCCCGGGCGGCCCTGCCACCACCGCGGCGGGCGCTCCTGCAACCACCACACCGGTCACATCAGCCCAAAGCGCCGCCGCCCTGGCGAGGACCCGGCTGCAGATCGCGCCGATTGTCGGCGCGTCGGTCGAGGCCGCGACACCACTGACGGCGGAACTGCAGACGCGCGCCCGGCAGCGCGGCATCACGCTCGCCGGCAGCGCCGACCAGACCGCGACGCATGTGCTCAAAGGCTATTTCTCGACGATGTCTGAAGGCACCGATACCACCGTCATCTATGTCTGGGACGTCTATGACCCGGCAGGCAACCGCCTGCACCGCATCAACGGCCAGCAGAAGGCGCCTTCGGTTAGTGGCGGCGCCAGCGGGGCCGGTGACAGCTGGAAGGGGGTCTCGCCAGCCACCATGCAGGCGATCGCCGACCAGACCATCGACCAGTTCGCGGCCTGGCTTGGCGGCAAGGCGGGCTGAAATGATTTCTACCGGCGATGGTGCAAGGCTTTCCTAGGATTATCCGGCGGATTCCCGATCTCGGTGCTTGCAATACCGGCGCGGGCCGCTAAAAGCCCGGTTAAAGGGCGCAGGCGAGTCCGTCAGGGCTTTCCATCCTCCACCAGGAACGGTGCATGAAACTCTTCGCGGGCAATTCCAACAGGGTGCTGGCCGAAGCGGTCGCCCGGTACCTCAACGTCCCGCTGGGCAAGGCCACCGTCAGGCGCTTCGCCGACCAGGAAATCTTCGTCGAAATCCAGGAAAATGTGCGCGGCGAGGATGTCTTCATCCTGCAGTCAACCTCGTTCCCGACCAACGATCACCTGATGGAACTGCTCATCATGATCGATGCCTTCATGCGCTCATCGGCCAAGCGCATCACGGCGGTCATCCCCTATTTCGGCTACGCCAGGCAGGATCGCCGCGCCTCCGGCCGCACGCCGATCTCGGCCAAGCTGGTCGCCAATATGATCACCCGCGCCGGCGTCGACCGAGTTCTGACGCTCGACCTGCACGCCGGCCAGATCCAGGGCTTCTTCGACATCCCGACCGACAATCTGTTCTCGGTGCCGGTGATGGCCCGCGACGTGAAGGCCAAATACAAGCAGCTCGGCAACGTCGTGGTGGTGTCGCCCGACATCGGCGGCGTGGTGCGGGCGCGCGCGCTTGCCAAGCGCTTCGACGCGCAACTCGCCATCGTCGACAAGCGCCGCGAGCGACCCGGTGAATCGGAAGTGATGAACATCATCGGCGCGGTTGCCGGCAAGGATTGCCTGCTGATCGACGACATCGTCGATTCCGGCGGCACGCTGTGCAACGCCGCCGATGCGCTGCTGGCCAACGGCGCCACCAGCGTCACCGCCTATATCACCCACGGCGTGCTGTCGGGCGGCGCGGTTGCCCGTATCAGCAGCTCGAAACTGCAGGAACTGGTGATCACCGATTCCATCCAGCCGACCCAAGGCGTGCTCGATGCTCCCAACATCCGCGTCATCTCGATCGCCGACCTGATGGGCGAAGCCATTTCGCGCACGGCGACCGAGGAATCGGTGTCCAGCCTGTTCGACTAAGACCGATATCTGACCTTACGGCGCGGGGCCCTCCAGCCGGACCGGACCGATCAGGCGACGAGCGACTTCGAGCTTTCGCGTGCGCCGCGCATGTAGCCGCGCGGCGAGGCGCCCAGCATGCGCTTGAACATGGTGATGAAGGCCGGCACGCTGTCATAGCCGAGATCGAGCGCCACCCTGGTGATCGGCTCGCCGTCGGCCAGCCGCGGCAGCGCCGCGAACAGGCAGGCTTGCTGGCGCCATGTCGACAGCGACAGGCCGGTCTGGCGCTGGAAGGCGCGGGTGAAGGAGCGGCGGCTCATGCCGGCGGCATCGGCCCACTCGTCGATCGTCGCGTGCGGCGAAGGTGCGGCGACGAAGCGCCGACAGAGTGCCGAGAGCCTGGGATCGGACGGGAACGGCAGACCGAGCGGCCGTTCCGGCAGGGTCGGGATTTCGTGCAGCAGCAGATTCATGATCAGCCCGCCGCGCCCTTCCAGCTCGCCGCCTTGCGGCAGCTTTTCCGATTCCACGATCAGGCTATGCATCAGGTCAGTGACGCCGACGACGCGCAAGCCTTCCGGCAGCCCGGGGATCGCCTGCGGCATGACATAGACCGAACGCATCGACACATCGCCCAGCATCTCGACGGAATGCTCGGTGCCGGCTGGAATCCACATCGCATGGTCGGGCGGCACCATCCAGCGACCGTAGCGCGTGGTCACCAGCACGACGCCTACCAGCGCATGAAGCAACTGACTGCGACTGTGGCGGTGCAGCGGCACACGATAGCCGTCAGGATATTCGGTCGGCAGCGCCACCGCCGGCCCGGCCACTTGCTCCAGCCACTGCCATCGGCGCTCGTGCAACTGCTCGAGATCGGCACTGCCGGCGTGGAAGACTTCTTTGCCGTGCGGCATCTTGTATTGGCCCACTTGCGAAACTATTGGACCAAACCACGAAAGAAGTCACCCTGCAAGCAGCTTATAAGGCAACCGTTCCTTAGGCGGCCTTCAGCAGCGTCCGCCAGTTTGCCCTGCGGGCGTGCCGCCAAAAAGATCACGGAGCCTACCTTGACCGATACGACAGCCGCCAGCGTCGCCTCACCGACCGCCAGTCACGCTTCAGCCCAGGCGACGGCCTTCACCGTCATCCTGGCGGTGAGCTTCTGCCATTGCATCAACGACATCATGCAATCGCTGCTATCGGCCATCTATCCCTTGCTGAAAGAGAATTACGGCCTCGATTTCTGGCAAATCGGCCTTCTGACCTTCACCTTCCAGGTGACCGCATCGCTGCTGCAGCCGGTGATCGGCATGATCACCGACAAGCGGCCGATGCCCTATTCGCTGCCCTACGGCATGGCATCTTCGCTGATCGGCCTGGTCGTGCTCGCCTATGCCGGGCACTATTCGCTGCTCCTGGTCGGCGCCTCGCTGATCGGCATCGGCTCGGCGATCTTCCATCCGGAATCCTCGCGCATCGCCCGCTTCGCCTCCGGAGGCCGCTTCGGTCTGGCGCAGTCGCTATTCCAGGTAGGCGGCAATTTCGGTCAATCCATGGGCCCGCTGCTGGCTGCCTTCATCGTCGTGCCGTTCGGCCAGACCAGCATCTCCTGGTTCGCTGTCGGCTCGCTGATCGGGATCATCGTTTTGTGGCGGGTCGGCGGCTGGTACAGCCGGCTGCGCGCCGCACAGGGCAATCGCAAGACGGCAAGCTTCGCCTCGCCCTTCCCGCGCCGCAAGGTGATGTGGGCACTGGCGGTGCTGACGCTGCTGGTGCTGACCAAGAACGCCTACATCGCCAGCCTCGCCAGCTACTACACCTTCTATTCAATCCATAAGTTCGGCGTTTCGGTGCAGATGTCGCAGGTCATGCTGTTCCTGTTCCTCGGCGCCTCGGCGCTAGGCATCCTGCTTGGCGGCCCGTTCGGCGACCGCTATGGACAAAAGGCCATGATCTGGTTCTCCATCGTCGGCGTGCTGCCCTTCACGCTCGCCCTGCCCTACGCCAACCTGGAATGGACGATGGTGCTGACGGTGCTGATCGGCCTGATCCTGTCATCGGCCTTCTCCAACATCGTCGTTTTCGCCCAGGAACTGGTGCCGGGACGTGTCGGCATGATCGCCGGCATCTTCTTCGGCTTCGCCTTTGGCATGGGCGGCATCGCGGCTGCCGTGCTCGGCGTGGTCGCCGACATGAAGGGCATCGATTATGTCTTCCAGGTCTGCTCGTACCTGCCGCTGCTTGGGCTGCTGACCGTGTTCCTTCCGAATATGAAGGAAGCTAGGAAGGCTCAGGCGGTCGCTGCAAGCCGGTAAGGCCGGGCGATATAGGCACCCGCCCAATGGCGGGTGCCTGCTGGAAAATATCCTAGCTAGGCCTTGAAGAAGGCCAGCAGGTCGGCGTTGATGACGTCGGCATGGGTCGTGGCCATGCCGTGTGGGAAGCCCTTGTAGACCTTGAGCTCGCCTTTCTTGAGCAGCTTGATCGTCAACAGCGCCGAATCGGCTATTGGGACGATCTGGTCGTCGTCACCGTGCATGACCAGAACCGGCACGTCGATCTTCTTCAGGTCTTCGGTGAAGTCGGTCTCCGAGAAGGCCTTGATGCAATCATAATGCGCCTTGGTACCGCCCATCATGCCCTGGCGCCACCAATTGTCGATGATCCCCTGCGAGATTTCCGCGCCCGGACGGTTGAAGCCGTAGAACGGACCTGCCGGGACATCGCGGAAGAACTGGGCGCGGTTGGCCGCCTGGGCGGAGCGGAAGCCGTCGAAGACCTCGATCGGCAGGCCGCCGGGATTGGCCGCGGTCTTGAGCATGATCGGCGGCACCGCGCCGATCAGCACCGCCTTGGCGACACGGCCGCCCGAGCCGTATTGAGCGACATAGCGCGCCACCTCACCGCCACCGGTCGAATGGCCGACATGGATGGCGTCCTTGAGATCCAGACGGGCGGCGAGATCCGCGACATCGGCGGCGTACGTATCCATCTCGTTGCCAATGTCCGTCTGGGTCGAGCGGCCGTGCCCGCGCCGATCATGGGCAACGACCCTGTAGCCTTGTGACAGGAAGAACAGCATCTGGGCGTCCCAGTCATCGCTGCTCAATGGCCAGCCATGATGGAAGACGATCGGCTGCCCGGTCCCCCAGTCCTTGTAGTAAATTTGCGTTCCGTCCTTGGTGGTGATCGTGCCGCTGCCGGAGCTGGGCTTGGGTTGCGAGGTCATCTCAATCTCCGTTGTGTTGACTTCGCGATAAACGATATCGCGATAACTATCTCTATCGCGGTTCGAAAACCTTGTCCATAAAAATATATATCGCGATATCGTTTTTCGTGGTATTGAACCAACTGCCATACCGGCAGAAGGAAATGCGCCGTGCCTCTCCCGTTGGACAATCAACTTTGCTTCACGCTCTATGCCACCAGCATGGCGATCAATCGCACCTACAAGCCGATGCTGGACAAGATGGGCATCACTTATCCGCAATATCTGGTTCTGAACGCGCTTGGAGAGACCGATGGTATGTCCGTTGGCACGGTCGCCCGTCGGCTCGCTCTGGAATCGAGCACCGTCACGCCACTGGTGAAGCGGATGGAGCAGGCTGGACTGGTGACCCGCCAGCGCAGCCAGACCGACGAGCGCCAGGTGCAGGTCGATCTGACCGCCGCCGGTCGCGCACTGCTTGTCCAGTGCAACTGCCTCAACGAGACCTTGATCGAGCGCTCAGGCATGACTCTGGCACAGCTTGATGCTCTGAATCGACAGATCAGGGCACTGCGCGCCGCGTTGAGTGGCGACCACTAAGCCACACCCCTTGCGTGCCCGCCTGGCTCTGCCGTTGGTCGATAGCAATCGGCGAGGCCCGTGAGCCATGGCGGCCAAAGGCAGCTAAGCCTAACCTCGGAGAGCAGGCGCAATCATGCCGATTTAAGCACGGTGAATGGGCGTTTGCGGATGGTCCGCTTTGGCTGGTAACTGACGGCGGGAGCGGGACGGCCGACATGAAAGCCTTGGACCTTGTCTATGCCGAATTCGCGCATGAGGGCCATCTGTTCGTCGGTTTCCACCCCTTCGACCAGGATTTTGTGGCCGCGATTCCGCACCAGGGTGATAATGTCCTGGAGCATTGCCTTGCCGTTCGGGGCGCTGCAATCGTGCAGGAACGAGCGATCGATCTTTACCGTATCGAAATCGATCAGGCGGAGCCACGAAAGGCCCGCGAAGCCCGTCCCGAAGTCGTCAAGCCATATCTTGATCCCCAGCAGCTTCAGGTCGCTGATGCACCGAAGAATGTCCGAATGCATCTCCATCTCCAGCCCTTCGGTGATCTCGAAGGCCAGCCTGCTTCCGGAGACGCCGGTCTCGCCCAGAATGGTCGCTACCGACGTTGCAAAGCCAGGTGTCTTGAGCTGGATCGGAGAGACGTTGACACTAACGACGCGGACGTAATCGTCCGCCAGGAGCTCGGCGCACACCGTTCTTATTGCCCAGCGCCCGAGTTCCAGGATTGCGCCGGTTCGTTCCGCGACGGGAATGAACAGGCTCGGCGGAACCGACGTGCCGTCCAGCATTTTGAGGCGCATCAGAGCCTCTACGGCTTCAACTCGGTCCGTTTTGACATCCTGGATAGGCTGGTAAACGAGTGACACGAGGTTCTGGCCGATAGCGATCTTCAGCAAAGCCGCAATGTTCTCGCTCTCGTCGCTGCTCTGGGGATCGGAGGGGTCGAACAGGCGAGCACAGTTTCGGCCACCGGCTTTTGCCAGATAGAGTGCGCGATCAGCCTCGTGGATGATCTTCTCCAGCTTGGCGCCAGTCTGCGTTCTGGTGAACGCAGCGCCAACGCTCACGGTCACGATCGAGACGCCGTCTCGCCGCAGCTCATGGATGAGCGCCAGGTTCTCCACCGTGCTGCAAATGGCTTCCGCGATCTCCAGGATCTGCTCTTTGTTCTCCACGCGAGCCAGGATAATGAACTCTTCACCGCCGTAGCGGCCGATGGAGCCATTGTACTGCCTGATCATTTCGCTAAGAGCATTGGCGACATGGATCAGGCAGCGGTCGCCTTCCTGATGGCCGTAACAATCATTGAACTTCTTGAAGAAGTCCACGTCGATGAGGATCGCCCCAAAACTGGTGCCAACCTTTTGCCAGTCGTTCCAGTAGTCCCTTAGCTTCTCGTCGATCGCCCGCCGGTTCTCCAGGCCTGTAAGCGGATCGGTCCGCGACAGTCTCAGCAGGGCCTTACCGCGTTCGGTCGCCTCGTTGTGCTGGATCTTCGCTTCCAGGGCGTTCAGGAAGACGTTGTAGCGCTCTTCATTCAGTTTCCAGTTGACATATGAGGTAAACGTGAAGCAAGAGATATAGAAAGTTCCGAATACCATCTTGTATATTAGCGTCGAAGGCACGAAATAATTTACCACGTACAGTATACACAATATTATTGTGGAAGTTACTATCGAAAGTTTGAAATTGAACGTGAAGAAAAGATTGGCGCTCATCATGAAGATGGTGCCGAAGACCATATAGTAAGAGACGCTTTCTTTGTCCGCACCAAAAACTGCAGGGCACAGCCAACCGACATAGCCAAAGATGATGGCTCCGGCGCAAGTGACGTCAAGCCATTCCGTTGCTACCTCCCGGCGAAGCTGCGCTTCCAGGATCAAAAGCGCAGTCAATCCGACCGCGAAGCGCGCAGTGATCGTGTATGCAGCCACATCGGGGATCAGCAGCAGATCCGTTGCAGAAAACAAGAGATAGATGACAACGGCCATCCAAAGCCCTGGCCGGGCTTCCCCTCTTCGCGTCGCATGAGCTTCCGTACGGTAGAGGGCGCGGAGCTCGTCAGTCCCCAGTTCATAGCGCGGTTCGTACGGCTCCGCATGAACAGTATCGGCCAATGCGGATGACGCGTGATCGTTCATCACAGCAAACCCCGTTTGAAGGGGATTTTCGGCTCCGAACTCATTTCTAGTTTCTGCCCTCACGCAGGCCGACTCCCTGGACGCGACAGCGATTGCGACGCCACGCGTACAAATGCAATCGCGCAGGACAAGTTTCCGTTAACTCGAAACCCGAATCCGGCCCGGAAGAAGTGCAATGATTAAAGATGGTTAGCGGGAAATTAATCATAACGCTAAAATGCGCCCGGCCCATCATTGGCAAATGGAGCATTCTACGCAATAAGTTAACTGACTGTTAACTATGGAGCGTTGGTGTGCAAACCGTTCTTGATGGAAAAAGCCTGATTACTGCCGAGATGCTCGCCGGAAGTCTGCCTCGGGGAAGACCCGAGGATCACGGCGAAGTCTTCGAAACCGCTCGTGCAGAGCTTGCACTCATTCTCCATGCGACCCATCAGCAAATCGAACAAGGAAAGGACCCCGCCGAGGTCATTCGTAGTCTGATGTCGCACCTCAACGCGACACGTGCCAAAGTTCATCCCGACGTTTGGCAAGCATTGATACCGGTGGTGCAGAACCATCCGGTCCTGGAGTATTTTCTCGAGGATCCGCTTACGCGGTGGTCTTTCAGCAAGCCCAGAGGTTATGCTGGTGATGCGGAGTTGCTCGACTACATCTATTGTGATCCGCACGTGGCCGAGAGCGTGGCAAACGCCTCGGAGATCGGCAAGGCGCTCTATACCCATACCCAGGACGTCCCGTCTTGCGTCGCTGCACGGGAACGACGTGACCTATTGACCCGCTATGTCGATGAGATCGCGGCCAAGAACGGACCGGAAACCGAGATCCTGGCGATCGCGGCCGGGCATTTGCGGGAGGCCAATCGCTCGGTCGCCCTGGCGGAAGGACGTCTCAAGCGTTGGGTTGCGCTCGACCAGGATCCACAGAGCGTTGGGTTGATCGCACGTGACTTCCAGGGCACCGCGATCGAGGCCGTCGACGGGTCGGTGCGGACCGTGCTCACGAGGGGCCACAGGCTGGGCAAGTTCGACTTCATCTACGCCTCCGGCCTTTACGACTACCTCCAGCACAACGTCGCCGTAAAACTCACGAAGACCTGCCTGCAGATGTTGAAGCCGAACGGGACATTTCTCTTCGCGAACTACGCCGAGGACAATCCTGACGCCGGCTACCGGGAGACCTTCATGGACTGGGTGTTGCTGCTGCGATCGGAGGTCGACATGTGGAACATCGTCAATGCCAGCGTCGACCGCAACGCCGTCAACGCGCAGGTGTTCTTTGGCGAGAACCGCAACGTGCTCTATGCCGTCATCGAAAAGCGGGGATAATCACCGCCCCGAACTGCGCGCCGGCGGACGTGCCTTTGGCTGACGTGCCTTTGGCTTGCACCTCCGGCCGCCTTCCGCTATAGAGCCGCCACCCGCGTAGACACCCTTGGAGGCAACGCGGCGGAAGGCCGCCTTCCCGCACGATCCCGAAAAGTGGATTCCGGTTTTCGGACCAGATCATGCATGGGTATGTCGGCTTTCGACGTTTACGGCCAGGCAGGTTGCCAACCGTAAGCGCTCCAGAACAAACCGAAAGGAAATGCCATGAGCCACGACACTTACGAGCTCAAGGCCGAAGCACGCGAACAGGTCGGTAAGGGGTCCGCCCGTGCAGTTCGCCGCAACGGTAAAGTGCCTGCAGTAATCTATGGTGACAAGCAGCCTCCCCTGGCGATCGCACTCACCTACAAGGACATCTACTACAAGATCCATGGCGGCGGGTTTTTGACCACGATCGCCACGATCGATGTCGACGGCAAGAAGATCCAGGTCCTGCCGAAGGACTTCCAGCTCGACCCGGTCAAGGATTTCCCTGTCCATGTCGACTTCCTGCGCATCGGCAAGGACACCCAGGTCAATGTCGACGTGCCTGTCCATTTCATCAATGAGGACAGGTCGCCCGGCATCAAGCGCGGCGGCGTGCTCAACATCGTGCGTCACGAAGTCGAGTTCCACTGCCCGGCCAATGCGATCCCGGAATTCATCACCATCGATCTCACCGGCGCCAACATTGGCGACTCGATCCACATCTCGTCGGTCAAGCTGCCGGCTGGTGTGAAGCCCGTGATCTCCGACCGCGACTTCACCATCGCGACCATTGCCGGTTCGTCGGCGATGAAGCCGGAGGCGGAAGAGACGACTGAAGTGGCTGCACCCGAAGCGGCTCCCGCCGCCGAAGAGAAGTAACTCTTTCCCGCTCGGAGCAGACGATGCTTGTCTTTGCAGGCCTCGGCAATCCGGGCGCGAAATATGCCAACAACCGCCACAATGTCGGTTTCATGGCGGCGGACGCAATCGCCCGCCGCCATTCCTTTTCGCCCTGGTCGAAGAAATTCCAGGGCCTGATTTCAGAAGGCACGCTCGGCGGCGAAAAGATCGTCCTGATCAAGCCGCAGACCTTCATGAACTTGTCCGGCCAGTCGATCGGCGAAGCGCTGCGCTTCTACAAGCTCGAGCTGTCCGCACTCACCGTATTCTATGACGAGATCGACCTTGCCGAAGGCAAACTGCGCATCAAGACCGGCGGCGGCGCCGGCGGCCATAACGGCATCCGCTCGATCGATGGCCATGTCGGCAACGCCTACCGCCGCGTGCGCATCGGCGTCGGTCACCCCGGCGTCAAGGAAATGGTCCAGCACCATGTGCTCGGCGATTTCGACAAGGTCGACCGCGAATGGCTCGAACCGCTGCTCGACGCAATCGCCGAGAACGCCGCCATGATCGCCAAGGGCGACGACTCCGGCTTCATGAACAAGGTCAGCCTCGCCGTCCAGGGCAAGGCCGGCACGGAACCAGAAAAGCCGGCGCAGAAGCAGCAGGGCCCCAAACACCAAAGCCACATCCGCCAGGCACGCCCGCAGCAGGCCCCCGCCAAACCGCCTGAGACCGGCCCGATGGCCGCCATGCTGAAGAAGCTGTTCGGCGGCAAGGACTGAGCGGGATCGGCGCCACAGGGCTTGACGTTGATCACCCCTATCGCCCATAGCCCTGATCAAATTTCTATTTCCCTATAGGACCGGACAAAAAATGGGTTTCAAATGCGGCATCGTTGGCTTGCCCAACGTCGGCAAGTCGACGCTTTTCAACGCGTTGACCAGGACGGCGGCGGCGCAGGCCGCCAACTATCCGTTCTGCACCATCGAACCGAACACCGGCGAGGTAGCGGTGCCCGATCCGCGCCTGCAGAAGATCGCGGCGATCGGCAAGTCGAAAGAGATCATCCCGACCCGCATCTCCTTCGTCGACATTGCCGGCCTGGTGCGCGGCGCCTCGAAGGGCGAAGGGCTGGGCAACCAGTTCCTCGCCAACATCCGCGAGGTCGACGCCATCGTGCATGTGCTGCGCTGCTTCGAGGATGACGACATCACCCATGTCGAAGGCCGCATCGACCCTGTTGCCGACGCCGAGACGGTCGAAACCGAGCTGATGCTCGCCGACCTCGACAGCCTCGAGCGCCGCATCGTGCAATTCCGCAAGCGCGCCGGCAGCAAAGACAAGGAAGCGACCACCGTGCTGCCGATGATGGAGGCAGCGCTCGAACTGCTGCAAGCCGGCAAGCCGACCCGCATCCTGCTTAAGGGCATCTCGGCGGAAGACCTGCGCATCCTGCAGGGGCTGAACCTTCTGACCTCGCATCCCGTACTATATGTCTGCAACGTCGCGGAGGCCGACGCCGCCACCGGCAACGAACACACCAAGGCCGTCGAGAAGATGGCCGCCGCGCAAGGCGCCGGCACCGTCGTCATCTCGGCCGCAATCGAGGCCGAAGTCGCCCAACTCTCCGACGAGGAAGAGATGGAATTTCTGTCCTCGCTGGGCCTCGACGAACCCGGCCTGAACAAGGTCATCCGCGCCGGCTACGATCTGTTGCATCTGATCACCTATTTCACCGTCGGGCCGAAGGAGACGCGCGCCTGGACCATCCACAAGGGCGACAAGGCCCCTCAGGCGGCCGGTGTCATCCACACCGATTTCGAGCGCGGCTTCATCCGCGCCCAGACCATCGCCTACAATGATTTCATCACGCTTGGCGGCGAAGTGGCGGCCAAGGAAGCCGGCAAGGCGCGTGACGAAGGCAAGGAATACGTGGTCCAGGACGGCGACATCCTGCTGTTCAAGTTCAACACCTGACGCCTCAAGCGGCCGGGTATCCAAAACATCCCGGCGAGCTTTTTTCTCGACGAGTTCTTCCGAGCGGCCGACGCCCATCCGCCGGGCAGCCGCTTGTCTTGATTTTGTCATGCCACAGGTCTAAGCGGCAGGCGCGAGGTCGGCGCTGGCGCCGAGAACCGTGCAATCCGACACGACGCGTCAATCCGAACGCACCCTTTAATCCAGCAAGGGAGACCCGGCGATGATCAAGGCCTTCGTCGTGGACAATGACCGCCTGCGCGCCGTCGATGAACTCTTGGCAAACAGCGACAATGTCGTCTGGGCCGATCTGCTTAACCCGACCAAGGAAGAGGAAGCGGCGATCGAGGCGTGGCTCGGCGTCGCCATTCCGACGCGCGAGGAGATGGAGGAGATCGAGATTTCGAGCCGCCTCTATGTCGAGGATGGCGCCTACTTCATGACCGCCACCCTGCCCGCCCAGACCGAAATCGACGATCCCCTGATGTCGCCTGTCACCTTCGTGCTGGCCGGCACCAGGCTGATCACCGTGCGCTACCACGAACCGAAGGCCTTCAAGACCTTTCCGCAGCGCGCCGAGAAGGTGGCGACCGGCTGCACCAGCGGCGACACCATCCTGATCGGGCTGCTGGAGGCGATCGTCGACCGTCTCGCCGATATTCTGGAACGCGCCGGCCGCGACATCGAAGTAATCTCGCGCGACATCTTCGAGGCGCGGTCGACCAAGGTCTCCAAGCGCAACCGCGACTTCCAGGAGCTTTTGAAAGCGATCGGCCGCAAGGAGGACATCGCCTCCTCGATCCGCGACAGCCTGATCTCGCTGCAGCGCCTGGCCGGCTTTTTCGCCCATGCCTCGACCCGCACCAAGATGAGCAAGGACACCAAGGCGCGCATCAAGACGCTGTCCCGCGACGTGCTGTCGCTCGCCGACCACGCCACCTTCCTGTCGCAGAAGATTTCCTTCCTGCTCGACGCGACGCTTGGCATGATCTCGATCGAGCAGAACGCCATCATCAAGATCTTCTCGGTTGCCGCCGTCATCTTCCTGCCGCCGACGCTGGTCGCCTCGATCTACGGCATGAACTTCGACGTCATCCCCGAGCTCAAATGGGAACTGGGCTATCCCTTCGCGATTGCCATGATGGTGTTGTCGGCGATCCTGCCGTTCTGGTATTTCCGGCGCCGCGGTTGGCTCTGATCCGCCCGCCAAAGGCCATGCAGCCACGACTTGGCGCTATAGAAATCTCTTGACCAAATGTGCTGCGGCCTGCATCCGGAAACCCTTCGTCAGCCGGATTTCAGACCATGACTGCAAAACCAAAAACCTGGGCCTTTGAGGATTTCGTCGAGGGCGCGTCGCTCGATCTTGGCTCGAAGCTGGTGAGCGCCGCCGAGATCGTCGAATTCGCCGGAGAATTCGACCCGCAGCCGATGCATCTCGACGAGGAAGCCGGCAAGGCCAGCATTCTGCGCGGGCTGGCCGCTTCGGGCTGGCACACCTGCGCCATGTTCATGCGCATGCTGTGCGATGCGTTCCTGCTGGACTCCACCTGCCAGGGTGCACCCGGTGTCGACCATGTCAAATGGAAGAAGCCGGTCCTGGCCGGCGACCAGCTCACCGGCACCCTAGTGGTTGTTGCCAAGCGCCTGTCGAAATCGAAGCCGCAACTCGGCTTCGTGACAATGCGCAGCGAGCTGTTCAACCAGCGTGGCGAAAGCGTCTTCGAGCTTGAGAATTCCGCCATGTTCCTCACGCGCGATGCCGCGGGGAGCCAAGCATGACACTGGACGATTTCTTCCGCATCGGCACCACCGTGACGCTCGGCTCGCACACATTCGAGCCCGAGGCGATCAAGGCGTTCGCACGCAAATACGACCCGCAAATCTTCCATGTCGACGAGGACGCAGCGAAGAAGAGCGTGCTCGGCGGGCTCTGCGCATCCGGCTGGCACACGGCGGCAACCTGGATGAAACTCAATCTCGAAAACCGCATGGATGCCGAGATCGCTGCGTGGAGCGGCCCCGGTCCGGTGCCGGAATTCGGCCCCTCGCCCGGTTTCAAGAACCTGAAATGGCTGAAGCCGGTCTATGCCGGGCAAACCATCACCTTCACGCGCACGGCGCTGTCGCACCGCCCGATCGCCTCACGCCCCGGCTGGCGGCTGCTGGCCCTGCGATGCGAGGCTTTTGAGCCGACTGGCGACATGGTGCTGGCGTTCGAGAGCGCGGTGCTGGTGAAGACGGGTGAGTAGCCGGTTCGGCGAATTCATCGTGCCAGCGGCACGATGAAAGGCCAACGAATGCTGCGAAGCAGCGGGGACCGCCCGGGCGGTCGTGATCAATCGCTTTTCAAACCCCTTCAAACCCAATCAGCGTCCGCACCGGCACGCCAAGCGCTTCGAGCTTCGCGCGGCCGCCCAGGTCCGGCAGGTCGATGACGAAGCAGGCGGCGAGGATATCCGCGCCGATCTGGCGCAGCAGCTTGACCGCCGCCTCAGCGGTGCCGCCGGTGGCGATCAGATCGTCGACCAGGATCACCTTCTCGCCGGGCGAAACGCCGTCCTTGTGCATCTCCATCTCGTCCAGCCCGTATTCCAGGCTGTAGGCGACGCGCACCGTCTCGAAGGGCAGCTTGCCCTTCTTGCGGATCGGTACGAAACCCGCCGAGAGCTGATGGGCGACGGCGCCGCCGAGGATAAAGCCGCGCGCCTCGATGCCGGCGATCTTGTCGACCTTCTGGCCGGCATAAGGATGCACCAGCTCGTCGATGGCGCGGCGGAAGGCGCGCGCATTGCTGAGCAGCGTGGTGATGTCGCGAAACAGGATGCCGGGCTTGGGATAGTCCGGAATGGTGCGGATGGCGGCAAGCAGCGTGTCTTCTAGTGAGGATTTCATGTGTCGAGATTACCTGAAACGGAGGTTGTTGCGCGACAATTGTTCGATCGAACTGCAGCCCATCAGCTTCATGCCGCGTTCGATCTCGGCCCGCATCAGTTCAAGCGCCCGTTCGACGCCGGGCTGGCCGGCCGCTGCCAACGGGAACAGATAATAGCGGCCGACGCCGACGGCTTTTGCGCCGAGCGACAGCGCCTTCAGCACATGCGTACCACGCTGCACACCGCCATCCATGATGACGTCGATCCTGTCTCCGACCGCATCGACAATCTCGGCAAGCTGGTCGAACGCCGCCCGCGAGCCATCCAGCTGCCGGCCGCCATGGTTCGACAGCACAATGCCGCTGCAGCCGATGTCGACGGCACGCCTGGCGTCCTCAACCGACATGACGCCCTTAAGGCAGAACGGACCCGACCACAGCTTGACCATCTCGGCGACGTCGTCCCATGTCATCGACGGGTCAAGCATCTCAGTGAAGTAGCGGCTGATCGACATCGTGCCGCCACCCATGTCGACATGCTCGTCGAGCTGCGGCAGCTTGAACCCTTCGTGGGTGAAATAGTTGATCGCCCAGGCCGGCTTGAGCGCGAACTGCAGCATCCCGGCCAGATTGAGCTTGAAGGGGATGGCAAAGCCGGTGCGCTTGTCGCGCTCGCGGTTTCCCCCGGTGATGCTGTCGACGGTCAGCATCATCACCTCGACGCCAACCGCCTTTGCCCGCTGCATCATCGCCCGATTGAGGCCGCGATCTCTATGGAAATAGAACTGATAGACCTGCGGGCTGCTGCTGATCCGGCGCGCCTCTTCAAGGCTGACGGTGCCAAGCGAGGAGACGCCGAACATCGTGCCATATTTGGCGGCGGCCTTGGCGACCGCGCGCTCGCCCTGATGGTGGAACAGCCGCTGCAAGGCGGTCGGCGAGCAATAGAACGGCATCGCCAGCTTCTGGCCCATGACCGTCACCGACATGTCAATCTCGCTCACCCCGCGCAAGACATTGGGAACCAGGTCGCAGGTGTCAAAGCTTTCAGTGTTGCGGCGGTAAGTGACCTCATCGTCCGCCGCGCCGTCGATGTAGTTGAAGATCGGCCCCGGCAGCCGCTGCTGCGCCATGCGGCGGAAATCCGAAAAATTGTGACAGTCCTTTAGCCGCATCATCGAAATCCAAACACCATGCCGTCGACAATTCTTTTTTCAAAGATGCTGTGTGGCATACCACAGGGCGCCGTGCCAACGGAGTGCCCATCCGGTGAAGACCGCAGGTAGCTCAAGCCTGTTCCTAAAAGTTTGATCGGAGCGCCACGACTAGTTCTGCGGCTCTAT
>NZ_JAMYSC010000024.1:0-108027 GCF_040321755.1 Mesorhizobium sp. M0276
TGCTCGGGCTTGGGCCGGATCGGACGGCAGGCGTTGTCCCTGACTTCCGTACCCTTGGGGCAGACGCAATCGCCATCGGCATTGTAGACCTGGCCACGGATCGTGCACTGCTCGGGCTTGGGCCGGATCGGACGGCAGGCGTTGTCCCTGACTTCCGTACCCTTGGGGCAGACGCAATCGCCATCGGCATTGTGGACCTGGCCACGGATCACGCACTGCTCGGGCTTGTCGGTCCTGACGCATTTGCCGTTCTCAAGCCCGGTTCCGCGTGGACAGACGCAGCGTCCGTCCTCGGTGCGGATCTGGCCTTCGAGCAGCACGCAGCGCTTCGTCTCCGGCTTCGGCACGATACCGCCACCCGGCGAACACTGGCCGTTGCGGAACGTCGTACCGGGCGGGCAGACGCACCGGCCGGCGCCGTTCAGGACGAAGCCTGCCGAGCATTCCTTCTTCATCTCGTGGCTGATGGAGAAGGGATGGCAGGCATAGGCTTTGCCGCGATCACCCTGCGTGTTGGCCTGATCGCCGGAAAGCACGTCGCCACCGCCCTGCACCCGTGTGTCGGGAGACAGGACGCCAACGCAGTTCTGGCCGCTGACGTTGCCCTGCAGATTGGCCAGGCGGCCGTCGTCGGGAATGACCACGGTGACATGGTGCATTTGGCTTTCGCCTGCGCCGAGCGTCAGGTTGGCAATGCAAGACAGCGGCAAGCTTGTCGGTTCCGGCGAGCAGCCGAAGGGCGGATCGATCGAAGTGATCTCAACCCCTTCCAGCCTGCCTAGACCCTCCACGCCGATCGCATCACCGATGCGGACCGGCCCGGAGAAGGGGCTTGTGCCGTCGTTCGTGATGGTGATCTCGAACGAGCAGGGTTGGCCGAGCTTGCATTCGCGGTCGCCGGTCTTTTCGACGCGGATGGTCGAAGAGCCGCCGCCCTTGGCGCAGGCCTGGCCGATCGGATAGACGATGTCGTCGCCCGGCGCCGGACCATACGAGCCGCGCGCGCAGTTCTCGAACGCGCCGTTCGCCGAAACCGTCACGTCGAAGTGGCGGCTGGTTCCAGGTGTCATCACGGCACCGGGAATCTGGCACGACAGCGCATTGGCCGGAACCGGTCCGCACGCCCATTCCGCGCCGTCAGGAGTGACGGACTGGATCTGGACGGGCGCGCCGCCAGCCACCAGCGTGGCGGCATCGTTGACCCGCACCGGGCCGGTGGGGGCAGCGGTGCCAAGGCTGATGACAGTGATGCGGCAAGAGACGGCCGCGGCACCGGCGAGCGAGGCGTTGCACACCTTGGTGATGCGCAGGGTCGGCTTGCCGCCACTGGGATGACGGAAGCGCTCCTTGGCGCAAGCCTTGTTGTTGGTGAGGTCGACCTCACCGGGAATGGCCTTCACCACCGCGCAGTTCTCGACCGTGTCCGACTGGTAGCCGGCCGGCATGACCGCCTTGACGACGATCGGTGTCGAGGCGCCCGGAGGCAGCGAGATGCCGGCATTGTCGCAGCGGAACTGGCCGGGGCCGTTTGGTCCGCATGTCCAGGGTGGGCTCGGGCCGAAGGTCGAGGAGGACGGTGCACCGGCCGGATAGCTGTCGATCACCGTCAGCGGCCCGTTATAGGTCGATGTGCCGTTGTTGATGATGTCGATCACGAAATAGCAGATGCCGTCGGCCGTGCAGACCGGGATGCGGGCGCGCTTCTTCAGGATCAGGTCGACCTTCTTTTCGACCGGCGGCTGGCAGTCGCGGTCACGATCGCCACGCCGGCAGATCGGGATCGAGGCACAGCCGCGATCGTTCGACTGGCTGCCGAAAAGCGGCTTGCCGCTGGCCCCATAATTATAGGTGGCGCAGTTGCGCAAGGCGCCGCCTTGCCAGCCCCCGACCGGCTTGAAGCCGAGCTTGAGGTCGACCGAGGCTCCCGGATTGAGCGTGGTCACCGGATAGGTGCACGTCATCGGGGTGGTGCCGGGCACGCAGACCCAGGGCGGATTGGGGCCTGAATCGAGCGTCGAGCCGGCCGGCAGCGTCACTTCGTCGAGCACGATCTTGCCGTGGTAGGCACCGGTGCCGACATTGGTGACCCTGATGGTGAAGTCGCAGCCGCCGCCCATCGTGCAACGCGACACGTCGGCGCGTTTCTCGACCTTGAGATCCGGTTCCTTGTCCTTGGGCGGGCATCTCTGGTCACGCGGGATGACGATGTCGATCGTCTGCGTGCAGCACAGGCCCCAGCCTTCCTTCGGACCGGCATAGGTTTCGATGCCGGTGACGACGAGGTGGATGACGTCACCGGGCGATGCGCCGACGATCTTCCAGTTGAGCACACCGCCGCCCGCCGGCACCAGCTGCGTGTCGGGGATGATGGTGATGCCGGGCGTGGTCGTCGACACCTGCACCCATTTGCCGCCCATCTCCGGGCCGACGGGCATGTGGTAGATGAAGGCGCCGCCGCCGGGCACGCAGTCGACCGTGCCGCGCTCCACCTTGAAGCACTCCTTGCCGGGAGGCGGTGGTGGCGGATTGCACTTGCTGACATCGATCTTGATCGAGGTCTTTTCGCCGGTCTTGAAGTCGCCGTCGTCGGGCTTGCCCGGATCCTGCGACGGGATGATGGTCCCGGTGCCTGGTCCGGCGGTCACCTTGATCATGCCCTGGTTGTCGACGATCGTCGGCGCGGGAAATGCCGCATGATCGATCTTGGCCGTGATCTTGAAGTTGATGATGCGCTCGTTGGGAGCCCCGATGCCGTCGAGATCGGAAGTGGAGATACGGAAATCGGAAACAACAGCCGTATCGTTCGGATTTGCCGACGTGCTGATCGTCGCCCCCGGCAGCGGTCCGCCGGACGAATCCGTGCCGTCGCCGGACACATCGACGTTGACGATCTCAAGGCCGTGCGGAAGCTGGTCCTTGAAATCGACCCGGACCTTCTTCAGCCTGGCTTCCAGGCTCGGGTCGGCAAGGCCCTGCGGATCACCGCGCAGGCCGAAGCTCAGCGAATAGACGACATAGTCGCAGCCTCGTTGAGTGCCTTTCTTGGTGAAGAAGGGTACGACCCGGTCGGGCCTCGGATTGATGACGCGCGAACTGTCGAGATCGAGCTTCAGCTCCGGGGTGATCGGGGCGGCGTCTTCCGCAAAGCCTTGCACCGGGGTCAGCATGGCGACCGCGATACCGGCCGCCATCAGCCAGCGCGCGCCGCGCCTGGCGTATGACAGGGGTTTCATGATCGTCTCCATGACGGTTGTTTGAGTGCCGGTTAATTGGCTGCTCTGGGCGAACGGGGAGAGTGCGAGATTTTTCATCTTCCCCTCCTTAACGTTCGCAGCTGACGGCTGGGGTTCTGAGCGGCAAAGTCATCTTGCAGCAAGGGTAGTAGCCACCCTTGTCCTTATCGGACTTCCTGTAGAAGCAGAGCCCGACATCGACTGTGTCGCCCGGATAGTGGCCGGTGATGTCGATCGTGTAGGGCTTGCCGGGCGCATGCGACTGCCGGGTGGTTACCCCGACCCCTGGCGTCCTGGACTGGGCCTTGATCGAATCGCCGCCGAAGCCAGCATGATCATGGAGATAGAGATCGGCCTCGAGACCGGAAGGCGTGCAGTAGTACTGGACGTCGTCGACATCGAGACATGGAGGCAGATTGCCGGGCGGTGGGAAGTCCGGCGGGTAGAAGGGGGGCAGATAGCCGCCCGGAATTTCCTCATAATAGCCGGCACGGCCTTCGCAGGGATGCCAAATAGCGACGTCGCCGACATGGCCCTCGACCTCCGGGTCGTCGAAATAGCTGTCGAAGTCGACGAACCAGGAGCCGAAGGGCGGCATATTGGCCGGCTTGACCAGTTCCTTGGGCGTGATCTGCACGCCATGCACGGCGAACGGCCCGCCGGCGGCGAGTTGCTCGGCGAGAGCCGGATTGTCGCGCAATTTGTCGCCGGTGTTGACCAGCGTTTGCGTGCAGACCGAGGTGTCGAGATTGCCGTCGGCGTCATAGCCATATTGCAGGTCGAGACCGCCGGCCGACTGCCTGTTGCCCTGCGGGAAACCGACCGCGTATTCCTGCGGCGTTTCGACCCAGACCGATTCCGTTTCCGGATCATCCGGGTTCTCTCTGAAGTAGCGAATGACCTCGCCCTTGCCGGAATCGGCGAACTGGCTGTAGTCGTAGCGGTTCTCGACCGGGCCGCGCTGGGCCAGGTACATGAAGCCGCTGTTGTCGAAGGCGATGTCGGTGACGGCGTAGTCCTTGTCGGCCTTGACCGTCAGTTCCCAGCGCGGATCGCCAGCAAAAGTGCCGTCGCGGGCAATGCCCACCGACCAGATTTCCGACTTTTCGCCGACCGAATAGTAGAGCCGGCCGCCATGAGAGGAAACGGCCCAGATGCGGCGCTCGTCCTGCGTGTAGCCCCAGCTGTCGGGATCTTCGCTGTCAAAGGCCGCGCCCTGTATGTCCATCACCGAGCCATCGTCGGCGACCGGAGCCAGCCCATGCGTCGGACGCCCGGCAACGCCATGGTCAAAGCTGTCGATCAGCGTGCCGGCGGCATCGATGCGGTGGATCAATCCGGTATCGAGATCGGAAGCGAAGAACTGGCGATGGCTGGGATCGAAGGTAAGATTGCCGATGCCGGGACCGCTGTTGGTGTCGATGTCGGCAAACTTGGAGACCTGGCCGGTGATGCCGTCGATCTTCCAGATGGTGCCCGGCCCGCCGGCGTTTTCGGTGCCGAACTGGCCATCCATGAAGGTGGCGCCGGCCGCGCCGCGGCGCTGCCTCTCCGGCCTGCCATCATCGTCGGTATCGGGCGTGACGATGCGGATGCCGTGCAGCGAGGTGGCGGCGGCATAGAGGTTTGGAATGCCTGATGGAACGCCGTCGCGCACGCCGTCGTCATAGGTGACGCCGAACACCTGGCCGATCTGCTCTGCCGTCACCTCGAAAGGCGGCGGCGTGTTGACGAGCTGGCCGGCGGCTGGCCCGCCCAGATGCGAGACGTCGAACACGCGCAAGGTGGCGCGCGTGGCGTCGATGAAGGTTTCGTCGACCGGATCGACGCCGGGAGGCAGGCCCTCGTCGAGATTGGGAATGATGGTGCCGGAAAATCCGGTCACTGCCATGGAACCGGGATAGATGATCTGGGTTTCCTGCGCCTGGGCGGCGCCCAGCCACAGACCGGCGCTGAGCGCCAGCGTCAGCAATCCGCCGCTTGCGTGCGCGATACTGCGCAAATGTCCATCGAGAGACGACACGAGCGAGCCGCGGATGCGAGACATGACATTCCCCCCGTAGTCGACGGGAGAAATGTCCGGTTGGGCCGCGCAAATCAGGGCAAGGCGCGGCGGTCCGGCTCGTTTTTCCCTGATCGAATTGTCTGCTTTCCTCATTGTCACGATACGCCTGCTCTTACGCAGGGTCAACGGAACCAGCGGAGAACCCAGCGCATCGACCCCATCCCGAAGGCGGTGGTCGCGCCCAGCTCCTGTTGTTCCCGGAGACCGTGGTGCCTCTGGGTTATTGGTCATGGGGCTTCCTTTCCGGGCCGCACCATGCGGCACCTGGAGATCAGTCGCAGGCGGAAGTGGAAAGGTTCATGGAAGCGTTGCGCAGAATGCTTGCGCGCGCTGCAGCCTGTTCTTATATACGCGCCAAGCCGTTCGGTGCCGGAATGCCGGTTGCCGGAACGGAATTTCTTGTGAACAGGGGCTTTCGTCGGAATGCCTGTACGGGTCCTGAGAGCCTGCTTAGCGGAGAGACTAGAAAAATGGCAAAAGTAATCGGTATCGATCTTGGCACCACCAATTCCTGTATCGCCATCATGGATGGCAAAGAGCCTAAGGTAATCGAGAATGCGGAAGGGGCGCGCACGACGCCTTCCATCGTCGCCATCAGCGGCGACGACGAACGTCTCGTCGGCCAGCCGGCCAAGCGCCAGGCGGTCACCAATCCTGAAAACACCATCTTCGCGGTCAAGCGCCTGATCGGTCGCCGCTATGACGATCCGGTGACGGAAAAGGACAAGAAGCTTGTCCCTTACAAGATCATCAAGGGCGACAATGGCGATGCCTGGGTCGAGGCCGGCGGCAAGAAGCAGTCGCCCTCGCAGATTTCGGCCATGATCCTGCAGAAGATGAAGGAAACGGCGGAAGCCTATCTCGGCGAGAAGGTCGAGAAGGCGGTCATCACCGTTCCGGCCTATTTCAACGACGCCCAGCGCCAGGCAACCAAGGACGCCGGCAAGATCGCCGGCCTCGAAGTGCTGCGCATCATCAATGAGCCGACGGCTGCGGCACTTGCCTATGGCCTCGACAAGAAGGAAGGCAAGACCATTGCCGTCTATGACCTTGGCGGCGGCACGTTCGACATTTCGGTGCTCGAAATCGGCGACGGCGTGTTCGAGGTCAAGTCGACCAATGGCGACACCTTCCTGGGCGGCGAGGATTTCGACATGCGCCTGGTCGAGTACCTGGCGACTGAGTTCAAGAAGGAACAGGGCATCGACCTGAAGAACGACAAGCTCGCCCTGCAGCGCCTCAAGGAGGCGGCTGAAAAGGCCAAGATCGAGCTGTCGTCGACAACGCAGACCGAAATCAACCTGCCCTTCATCACTGCCGACGCGACCGGGCCGAAGCACCTGACGCTGAAGCTGACGCGGGCCAAGTTCGAGCAGCTGGTCGATGACCTGGTCCAGCGCACGATTGCCCCTTGCAAGGCGGCGCTCAAGGACGCCGGCCTGAAGGCCGGCGAGATCGACGAGGTCGTTCTGGTCGGCGGCATGACCCGCATGCCCAAGATCCAGGAGATCGTGAAGCAGTTCTTCGGCAAGGAGCCGCACAAGGGCGTCAACCCGGATGAGGTCGTCGCTCTGGGCGCTGCCATCCAGGCAGGCGTGCTGCAAGGCGACGTCAAGGACGTGCTTTTGCTCGACGTGACGCCGCTGTCGCTCGGCATCGAGACGCTGGGTGGCGTGTTCACCCGTCTGATCGAGCGCAACACGACGATCCCGACCAAGAAGAGCCAGGTGTTCTCGACGGCCGAGGACAGTCAATCGGCCGTGACCATCCGCGTCTTCCAGGGTGAGCGCGAAATGGCCGCCGACAACAAGGCGCTCGGCCAGTTCGACCTGGTCGGCATCCCGCCGGCGCCGCGCGGCGTGCCGCAGATCGAGGTCACCTTCGACATCGACGCCAACGGCATCGTCAACGTCTCGGCCAAGGACAAGGGCACCGGCAAGGAGCACCAGATCCGCATCCAGGCATCGGGTGGTCTTTCGGACGCAGACATCGAGAAGATGGTCAAGGACGCCGAGGCCAACGCCGAGACCGACAAGAAGCGGCGTGCTCTGGTCGAAGCCCGCAACCAGGCCGAAGCGCTGCTGCATTCGTCCGAGAAGTCGCTGAAGGAATATGGCGACAAGGTCTCGGAAGCCGACCGCACGGCGATCTCCGACGCCATCGCGGCGCTGAAGACCGCCACGGAGGGCGACGACGCAGTCGACATCGAGGCCAAGTCGCAGGCGCTTGCCGAGGCTTCGATGAAGCTTGGCCAGGCCATGTACGAGGCTTCGCAGAAGGAAGCGGCGGAAGCTGACGCCAAGGCGGACGCCGCCAAGGACAGTGACGTGGTCGATGCCGATTTCGAGGAAATCGACGAGGACGACGACAAGAAGAAGTCCGCCTGAGCCGTTTGACGGCAAAATAGAGCGAAAAGCCCGGCGCAAAGCCGGGCTTTTTTGCAACCCTTTGCACAAAAACAGCGGGTCTCGCCGAAAAAAAGCGGCCAAACCCGCGTCGACACTGGCATCGCGGTTCCATCGCACCTAAATCGAAGCGTCAGTGCCGGCAAGAGACGCAACAATGCTTGAAGACGTTGAGCATCCGGACAGCGGGAAAAAATGAAAGCTGATTTCTACGAAACGCTGGGCGTCCAGAAAGGCGCCGACGAGAAGGAGCTCAAGAGCGCTTTCCGCAAGCTCGCCATGCAGTTCCATCCCGACCGCAACCCCGGCGATCATTCCTGCGAGCATAAGTTCAAGGAAATCAACGAAGCCTACGAGACGCTGAAGGACCCGCAGAAGCGGGCGGCCTATGACCGCTTCGGCCATGCGGCCTTCGAGCAGGGCGGCATGAATGGCGGCGCGCAAGGCTTCGGCGCCGGCGGCTTCGCCGACATTTTCGAGGATATTTTCGGCGACATGATGGGCGGGCGCCAGCGTCGCTCGTCGGGCGGGCGCGAGCGCGGCGCCGACCTGCGCTACAATATGGAAATCTCGCTGGAAGAGGCTTTCGCCGGCAAGACCGCCCAGATCCGCGTGCCGGCTTCGATCTCCTGCTCGGAATGCTCTGGCAGCGGCGCCAAGCCCGGCACCCAGCCCGTCACCTGCTCGATGTGCAACGGCCACGGCAAGGTGCGCGCCACGCAAGGCTTCTTCTCGATCGAGCGCACCTGCCCGCAATGCCAGGGGCGGGGGCAGACGATCAAGGACCCATGCCCGAAATGCGCCGGCCAGGGCCGCGTCACCGAGGAGCGTTCGCTGTCGGTCAACATCCCGGCCGGCATCGAGGACGGCACCCGCATCCGGCTTGCCAATGAAGGCGAGGCAGGCCTGCGCGGCGGGCCGTCGGGCGACCTCTATATTTTCCTGGCGGTCAAGCCGCACGAGTTCTTCCAGCGCGACGGCGCCGATCTCTATTGCAAGGTGCCGATCTCGATGACGACGGCCGCCCTTGGCGGCTCCTTCGAGGTGACGACGCTGGATGGCACGCAGACCAAGGTGAAAGTGCCGGAAGGCACCCAGAACGGACGCCAGTTCCGCCTCAAGGGCAAGGGCATGCCGGTGCTGCGCCAGCCCAATGTCGGCGACCTCTACATCCAGACCGCGGTCGAGACGCCGCAGAACCTGACCCGCCGCCAGCGCGAGTTGCTGGAGGAGTTCGAGCAGCTCTCCTCGCAGGACAATTCGCCCCAATCGAGCGGCTTTTTCGCCCGCATGAAGGATTTCTTCGAATCCTTCGGCGAGCATTGATGCAAGTCCCCCAGCGGCGGAAGCCGGTTTGGGCCGCGAAAATCCGTGACTCGCGCGTTGTTTTGAGACGCGACGAAAATTATCTTATCCACGACATGCGCCTGACCGCGCCTTGCCTTGCGCCGCTCAAGTGTTAAGTACCTTGAAGGGGAGCGCTGAGGAGAGCTTGCATGACACGTCCCGGACTGCGCAAGGCGCTTGCCGAAAAGTTCGACGACGAGCTCAAATTCTTCAAGGGCTGGATCGATAAGCCGAAGACGGTCGGCTCGATCGTGCCGACCAGTTCGATCACCGCCCGCAAGATGGCCTCGATCGTCAATCCGAAATCCGGCCTTCCGGTACTGGAAGTCGGTCCCGGCACCGGCGTCATCACCCGGGCTATCTTGGCCCAGGGCGTGCGGCCCGAAAATCTCTACGCGGTCGAATACTCCACCGATTTCGTGCGCCATTTGCGGCGGCTCTATCCCGGCGTCAACGTCATCGAGGGCGATGCCTTCAACCTCAACGCCACGCTTGGCGAGAAAAGCGGAATGATCTTTGATTCCGTCGTTTCCGGTGTGCCGTTGCTCAACTTTCCGGTCGCCCAGCGCATCGCCTATATCGAGAGCCTGCTCGACCGCATCCCGGCCGGACGGCCGATCGTGCAGCTGACCTATGGCCCGATGTCACCAATCCCGCCCGGCCGCGGCGACTACACCGTCGAACATTTCCACTTCGTCATCCGCAACATCCCGCCGACGCAGCTGTGGATCTACCGGCGCGGAGCGCATTAGGTTCCTCGACGCACAATCGTTCGCGGTTCCGAGCGCTGGCTGCATACCTTGGCGATTGGCGGAAACATCTCTCACTTCGTCATCCACGGGCGGAGCAAGGAGCGCAGCGACGCGGCGCAGACCCGAGGATGACGAAGTTCGGGGGCTTCTGCTAATCCCGACCGTTTTGTGGCTCCGATGCGTTGATTTGGGCCGTTCTTGGCTGTACCTGTCCGGGAACAAGGGTGGCCAATGGCAGTGATCCCGAAAATCCTCGTCTTCGCCGGCTCGGTGCGCAGCGGCGCTTATAGCGGCAGGACAGCCGACGTGGCGCAGAAGGAACTCGCCATGCAGGGCGCCGAGGTGACCCGCATCTCGCTCGCCGACTATCCCCTGCCGATCCTCGACGAGGATCTGGAAAAGGAAAAGGGCGTTCCCGAAAACGCTGGGAAACTCGGCCGTCTCATCCTTGCCCATGACGGTCTGCTGATCGCCGCGCCCGAATATAACGGCTCCATCCCGCCGTTGCTCAAGAACACGATCGACTGGGTGAGCAGGGTGCGCCGGGACGGCGGCCGGCCGGTGAGGCCGCTGGCCGGCAAGGTCGCCGGCCTCTGCTCGTCCTCCAAAGGACACTTTGCCGGCATCCGCTGCATCAACCATCTGCGCGCCGTGCTGGTGCGTTGCCAGATGGAGGTGGTGACGCCGGAATGCTCGGTGCCCGAGGGCGGCAGCGCCTTCGACGAGGATGGCCATTTCCGTGACGAAAGACTGCATAAATCGATGGAGCTTCTATGCCGCACGCTGATCGAAACCTCGCGCATGCTGTCCACCCGGATCGAGGCATGATCGCCACGACGATGCAGGACCGGCTGATCGTCGGTCTCGATGTCCCGACCGTGAAGGAAGCCGAGCAGGCGGTGCTCGAACTCGATGGCGTCGTCTCCTTTTACAAGATCGGCTACCAACTGGCCTTCGCCGACGGGCTCGACTTCGCCAGGGAACTGGCCAGCGGCGGAACCAGGGTCTTCCTCGACATGAAGCTGCTCGACATCGACCACACGGTGGCCAAGGGCGTCGAGAACATCGTCAAGATGGGCATGACCATGCTGACCATCCATGCCTATCCCAAGGCGATGGCGGCGGCGGTGGAAGCAGCGCGCGGCAGTGATCTTTGCCTGCTTGCCGTCAGCGTGCTGACCTCGATGGACGAGCAGGACATGGTCGACGCGGGCTACGAATACGACCCGCATACGCTAGTGCTGCGGCGCTCGGAACAGGCGCTGCATGCCGGCATGGGCGGCATCGTCTGCTCGGCGGCGGAGGCCGAGGCGGTGCGCCGCATCGTCGGGCCCGACATGGCGGTGGTGACGCCCGGCATCCGGCCGACGGGCAGTGACCATGGCGACCAGAAGCGGGTGGTGACACCGGGACAGGCAATCCGCAACGGCGCCAGCCACCTCGTCGTCGGCCGGCCAATCGTCGCGGCAAGCGACCGGCGCGCAGCGGCCGAAGCCATCCTTGACGAAATGCGCTCGGCATAATCCAAAAGAACGACTTCGGAGACAACAAATGCCCAAGGGATACTGGATCGCCCGCGTCGATGTGCGCGACGCCGAAGGCTACAAGGACTATGTCGCCGCCGCCAAGCCTGCCTTCGAGCGCTTCGGCGCGAAATTCCTGGCGCGCGGCGGCCAGCACGAAAAGGCCGAAGGGCCTGGCCGCGCACGCAATGTCATCATCGAGTTCGAATCGCTCGCCGCCGCACATGATTGCTACCACTCGCCGGAATACCAGCGCGCCGTCACCATCCGCCAAAAGGTCGCCGACGGCGAAATCGTCCTGGTCGAGGGCGCCTGAGGACCATCGGACGCATAGTTCCGAAAAATAACATCCGGTTTAAAGGATATCATGCTCACGGCCTGACAGCACTTCAAGCGAAGCCGTGCCGGCTTCACTTCCGGTTCTTCGCCCCGCGCCTCCATCGTGACCTGCCCAGCAGCAGTCGTCAGCTGCGGAGCCTTGCCGGCACACGGCGGACTGCCAGTTGACATGCAGGCATTTACCTGCATATTATAGGCTCACCACAGAGTGAGGCCGATGGACGCCGACAAGGTTTTCAAAGCACTGGGCGACCCGACACGCAGGAGGCTGCTTGACCTTCTGTGTGAGCAGAACGGGCAGACGCTCGGTCAGCTTTGCGAACACCTGGACATGGCGCGGCAATCCGCCACCCAGCACCTCGACATGCTGGAGGCGGCCAATCTGGTGAGCACGGTCAAGCGCGGCCGCGAAAAGCTGCATTTCATCAACCCGGTGCCGCTGCACGAAGTCTACGAGCGCTGGGTGCGGAAATTCGAACGGCAGCGGCTCAGCCTGCTGCACGACCTGAAGCAAGAACTCGAAGGAGACGACCAATGACCACCAAAGAGACGACCAGCTTTGTCTATGTGACCTACATCCGTTCGACACCGCAGAAGGTGTTCGAGGCCATAATCAAGCCCGAGATCGCAAGGCGCTACTGGGGCCACGAGAACGTCTCCGACTGGAAGACGGGTTCGAAATGGGAACATATCCGCGCCAATGACGAACGGACCCTCGAACTCGTCGGCAAGGTCGTCGAAATCTCGCCGCCGACCCGTCTCGTCATCACCTGGGCGAACGCTTCGCAGGCCGACGATCCGTCGAAGTACAGCCGGGTAACGTTCGGCATCGAGGAATACGACACCATGGTGCGGCTGACCGTCACTCATGACGAACTCGAAGCCGGCAGCGGCATGGCGAAAGGCATCAGCCAGGGGTGGCCGGCTGTGCTGTCCAGCCTGAAATCCTTCCTCGAAACCGGCAGTGGCATCGACATTTCCGCCAAGCCAAAATCGGCCTGATGCCGTTCGATATCATGCAGAACCAAAGCCAGTGGAGAATGACAATGGCCAAGCGCTATACCGGCGGCTGTGCATGCGGCGCGATCCGTTATGAAACCAGCGGCGAGCCGATCTTCCAGAATCACTGCCAATGCAACGATTGCCAGAAGCGCAGCGGCACCGGCCACGGCTCCTATCTGACCTTCGGCCGGCGCGCCGATATGGCAATCACCGGCGAAGCGAGCACCTGGCGGGTGGCGACCGCCAGCGGCAATGAAAAGATCCACGCCTTCTGCCCAACCTGCGGGACGCCGGTCTACCTGACATTCGTCGCCATGCCGGAGTTGATAGCGATCAACGCCACCAGCCTCGACGACCCCAGTGTTTTCGAACCGCAGGTGGTCACCTACACGATCCGCGGCCATGACTGGGACAGGATGGATCCGTCTTTGCAGGCGTTCGAGCGAATGCCGTAGGAAGTTCAGGCCAAGTGTCCGAACGACCGAATTCCAAGATTCGACCCGAACTAGGCGATCAGCCGGTTTGCCGCGGTTTCGGCCATGGCGGCGACGAGCTCGAGGTCCCATTGCTGGCGGCAATAGGCGCGGAAATCGAAGCAAGGCAGGCCGGGGCAGACCTCGAACTCGATGAGGTGGACGGTGTCGTCGGCCTCGACCCTGAGATCGATGGAAAACACGTCGCGCAGGCCGAGCCCGCTCATCAGCCGATCGGCGATCGCGCGAATCCTGGCGTCGGCGACCGGCTGGGTGTCGGCAACCGCAACGAGTTCCGGTTCGGCATAATGTCCCGCCGCTTTCGCCGCCTCTCCGGTGTCGCCGTAAAGCGCCAGGCTGTCGGCCATCGTCTGGAAATCGGCGCCCGAATCGACAAAGGCGACGCCAAGGGCTTCGACCCCGGCGCCCGGCACCAGGCCGAGGAAACTGGCGCGCACATTGCGGCCGGCGACATAGGGCTGGACCACGACATCATCGCGGTAGGCGGCGAACACACGCCGGCTAAGCTTCAGCGCATGGCCGAGGTCCGCCACACGCGAATCCGGCCAGATACCGATCTTGGCGCCAAGTCGGTTGGGCTTGACGAACCAGCCGGCGGCAGACACCGGTGGATCGACCAGCCATTTGCCGTTCCGTGCAAGCCCGGCCTGCGGCACCGGCAGGCCGACCGCGCCAAGCACGGCGCCGGAGCGGAACTTGTCCTGGCAAAGTGCGAACAGCGCATCGTCGGCGCCGATCGTCTTGAACCCGCCCAGTCTCGCCAAAGCGGGTGCGGCGCCGCCCCGGAAATAGGCGATGCCGTCGGTCAGCGTCCAGACCAGCGTCGTGCCGGGATCCTCGCCGGCGAGCACGCCTGCGGCCTCGTCAAGCGCCACCGGCGTGAACGACAGGCCGCGGGTCTGGCAGGCGCGGCCGAGCGCCTCGAATTCAGGGGCGAGATCGGTCGACTGCGCCAGATAGGACGCGATTTCGGTGGCACGCTCCGGTGCATGACCATCGGCGACCAGACGATCGAAGCAGGCCTTTTCGGGCTCATGGACGAGGATCAGTCTTGGCTTGCGGCTCGGCATGAACGCTTCCCGTCGGTGCGATCGCCTACCATCGCACGGTCAAGGCGTCAGGCTCTCGCGAAACCGACACGGCGCGGGCGCCTGCGTGACAGCACACCGGACGAGCGCTGAATGCAGTTCAGGCGATCAGCACGCGCGGCTCGAAGCGGCCGTTGACGGGAATGTCGAGCAGGAAAGTCATGCCCGCCTGCGGATCGAGCTGGCGCTGCTTCTCGTCCTTGCCCTTCCAGGCGGAAGTCACCGCCAGCCGGTCGGCGTTCTTTCCGACGAAGGCCGGACAGGATGGCTGCGTCACCGGCATCGGGATTTCGCGCAGCAGCGCGCCTTCAGGCGAATAGGCCTTGACCACCTTGCCGCCCCAGACGGCGTTCCAAAGTACGCCGTCGCGGTCGACCACCGAGCCGTCGACAAAACCCTTGGACGAGCGGTGATCGACGAAGATTTTCGGTTCGCCGATGGGCAGGCCGGTGGTCGGGTCGCAAGCGACGCGCATCAGCAACCCGGTCGAAGTGTCGGTGTAGTAGGCGAGCGCGCCATCTTCCGAAAAGCAGATCGAATTGGAGACGGTGATGTCGGAAAACAGCTTGCGCAGCTCACCCTTGAAAAACCAGTAGATCGAGCCCGCGCCCTTGCTCTCGTCCTTGGCCATCGTGCCGACCCAGAAGGCGCCGCAGGGATGGACGCGCGAATCGTTGGAGCGCGTGAGCGGATTGTCGGCCTCGACAGCTGTGTGCAGCGTCAGCGCGCCCGTCCCCACGTCGCGAACAAAAAGGCCGGTCTCAGTGGCGATCAGCTGGCGCTTGTCGTCGATGACGGCGATTGCGCTCGCCATCTGGCCAAGCTCATGGATCTTGAGCGCGCCGGAGGCGACGCCACGCTCCAGCAAAAGGCCGTTGACGATGTCGAACCAGAACAGCGCATCGGTGGCGGGATCGTAGCTCGGCCCTTCGCCGAGCTGGCAGATATGATCGGAGAAAACCGAAACCTCGCCCATCACGCGTCTCCGCCGAATGCTGCATCCCAGGCAGTTACCGCCGCCTGAGCCCGCGCGGCCACGTCACCGACGCTCATGCCCGGCTTGAACAGGCTGGAACCAAGTCCGAAGGCCGTCACGCCCGCCGCCTTGTAGCCGGCAAAATCCTTTTCAGAGACGCCTCCGACGGCGCCGACCACCGTTTGCGCCGGCAACACCGCGCGCATCGCCGAAATGCCGGCAGCACCGAGCACGCTGGCCGGGAAGAATTTCAGCGCCGAAGCACCGAGCCGGATCGCCTGGAAGGCTTCGGTCGGCGTGAACACGCCGGGCATGGTGACCATGCCGTAGTGCATGGCGCGCGCCATCACCTCGGCATCAATGTTGGGGCTGACCAGCAGCCTCCCACCGGCCTTGTGCAAGCTGTCGACATCGGCTGGCGTCAGCACCGTGCCGGCGCCGACCAGAGCCGTTTTCGGAAGCGCTTCGACGATCGCAGCGATCGAGGAAAACGGCTCCGGTGAATTGAGCGGTACTTCGATCGCCTCGATGCCGGCGTCGAACAATGCCTGGCCGATGGCGATCGCCTCAGTCGGTTTCAGCCCACGCAGGATGGCGACCAAGCCGCGCTTGAGCTTGGGAAAAGGTGCGGTCTGGCTCATGAGGCTGCTCCAATTCTGGCGATCATGCCGTTTTCGCGCGCCGCCTCGACGAGACCGGTACGCACCGCTTCGTCGGCATCGACGACCCGGACTGCAAGCCCGGCGAGGCCGAGCGCCTCACTGTAAAGCGCGGCCAGCGCGCCGGATGCCACCAGCACGACGGGCTCCGCGCCGGCACCGTGACGACGGCTGGCCGAGGCGATCTCGCCACCGATCAACAGCCCGGAAAGGCAGGCTGCGGCATCGTCGGCTTTCAGGTCCTGAAGCAGGCCGGCGGCGCGGATGGAAAACAGCCGCGAGGTGACATCGCCGCCTTCGGCCAATGCGGTTTCGCACCAGCGGCGGAAGAACGGATTGTCTGCCGTGACGGGCTTCGGATGTTCGCCGAGCGAATGGCGCAGGATCGAGTGCGCGGCAAGCACGGAAAACAGTTCGCCGGTCGGCCAGGTGCCAAAACCGGTGACAGCGCCGTCCTCGACCAGCACCCATTTCGAATGGGTTCCGGGCATACAGACCAGTTGGCGCCCCTTGGCCGGCAGGCCGGCACCGGCAAGCTGCGTTTCCTCGCCGCGCATGACGTCGGGTGCATCGGCCAGACGCTGGGCAAGGCCCGGAACGATGCGGATGTCGCGGCTTTGGTCAGGTACGCTGGCGGCACCTGCAAGGATGGCATCGAGCGGCGCCGGCACCGTCACATACGATGCTTCCAGCCAGCCCTGGCGGGAGCCGGCCATGCCGCAGATGATCACGGGCAGCGTCTCCGGCGCCGCCAAGGCCGCCAGATGCCCTTCAAGGATGGTCGAAAAGCCCTTTTGCTGGGCGGTGATCAGGCCATCGTCGCCGCGACGTTCGGCAAGCACCTTGCCTTGCCCGTCGATCAGCCAGACCCGCATGCGGGTCGTGCCCCAGTCGACGGCGGCGACCGCCGGGGCGTTGCTGGCTGGGCTCACAGGAAGCCTCCATCGACGATCAGCATCTGCGCGGTCAGCATGCGCGACGCGTCCGAGGCCAGGAACAGCACCGTGCCGACGATGTCGTCCGGCCGCATCACCTGCTTGATGCACTGCTTGGCGACATGGGCGGCAAGCGCCTGTTCGGTCACCCAGAGCTCCTTCTGCCGCTCGGTGATCACCCAGCCCGGCGCAATGGCGTTGACGCGGATGCCGTCGACGCCGAGCTTGCCGGCCAAGCCCTTGGTGAGGCCGAGAATGCCGGCCTTGGCGGCCGTGTAGGACGGCATGTCGGGGTGGTTGATCAGATAGGATGTCGAGGTGAAGTTGATGATCGAGCCGCCGCCGGCACGCTTCATGCCCGGCGCCACCGCTTGCGCGGTGAAGAAATGCGGCCGCAGATTGATCGCCTGGTTGTTGTCCCAGAAATCGACCGTCACGTCCTCGACGGCGTGGCGTTCGTCCCATGCGGCATTGTTGACCAGTACGGTGACGTCGCCATGCGCCTCTGCCGCCCTGGTAGCCGACGCCCGCAGGGCCTCGACGTCGCGCAGATCGGTCTTGAGATACAGCGGCCGCCGGCCGGACTCTTTCTCGATGCGGTCGGCAAGGAGCGTGCTTGGACCATCGGCGATATCGATGAAGGCGACATTGGCGCCCTGGCGTACAAACCCCTCGGTCAGTGCCGCGCCAATTCCCGAGCCGCCGCCGGTGATCAGCACCGAAGCGCCTTCGAGGTCGGCAAAATTCGCCGATGGCATCATATCTTTTCTCTCCGAGCGCATGACCCCGAAAATCAGATCGATTTTCGGAAAGGGATCATGCGCAAATACAAAATGCTACGCGTCCTGAAGGACGCGCGGCGCTGAAGCCAGACCGGCGCGCATCCTAGCCACGCAAGTTGCGCGGGCAAGGGCGAACGGTCGGATTTTTGGGCTAATGTCAGACAAAACGACAATGCGCCGCACCGGATTGCGGACAGCGGCATCGTCGGGATCGGCGGCAGCTTCGAGATCGCCGGTCAGATCGCCTTGGCGCGCAGAGCGCCGCGGAAGGAATCGCGGAGATAGCCGAGCGTGGCGTCGGCATCGACCGGCTTGCCGAAAAGATAGCCCTGGCCGCCGGCGCAGCCGAACTGGACCAGGCGATCGGCCTGCGCTTCCTGCTCGATGCCTTCGGCGACGACGTCCATGCCGAGCCCCTCGCACATGGCGAGGATGGCGCGGATGATGTGTTCGGACGGGCGATCGTCGAGAATGGACGAGACGAAGGCGCGGTCGATCTTGAGCTTGTCGAAATGGAATTCGCGCAAGCGGCCGAGCGAGGACTGGCCGGTGCCGAAATCGTCGAGCGAGACGCGGATACCGACGCGGCGCAGGTCCTCGACGATCTGCGCGGCCGAGGCAGGATCGTTCATCAGGCCGGTCTCGGTGATCTCGATTTCCAGCCGGCGCGGATCGAAGCCGGTTCTCTCGAGGATCGCCAATATATGCAGGCCGGTGTTCTGGTCGACGAGCTGCGAGGGCGACAGGTTGAACGACAGGAACAGGTCCTTCGGCCAGCTCCGGGCCGCCTCGGTCGCCTTGCGCAGCACCAGCTGCGACAGCGGGCCGATGATGCCGCGCTCCTCGGCGATGGGGATGAAGACGGTTGGCGGCACGGAGCCCAGGTCGCGATCGGTCCAGCGCGCCAGCGTCTCGAAGCCGATGGTGCGGCGCGTGTTGAGATCGACGATGGGCTGGAAATGCGGTTCCACCTCGCCGGCCGAGACAGCCCGGCGCAGCGCCTGTTCGATGCGGGTGACGCGCTTGGCCGCCTCTTCCATCTCGCGGGTGTAGACGACGACGCCGCCACGGCCGGAACGCTTGGCGTGGTAGAGTGCCGTCTCCGCCTTGTTGATGAGGATTTCGGTGGTTTCGTCGCCCGAAGAAAACAGCGAGCAGCCGACCGAGGCCGAAAGCCTGGCAGTGCGTTCGCCGACATCGTATGGCGCCGACAGGATCTCGATCAGCATGCGCGACTTTTCGGCCGCCGCTTCCTCGCTGAACACCATCGGATAGAGAAACGCAAATTCGTCGGCGCCGATGCGGCAGACCGTGGAGTAGCCGTCCATCGAGGCGCGCAGCCGCATCGCGACCTGGATCAGGATGTCGTCACCGGCCTTGTGGCCGAACAGGTCGTTGATCGGCTTGAAGCCGTCGAGATCGAGAATGCCGACGGTAAAGGGCGCGGGATCGTCGGCACGGTCGCTTATCAGGCGATCGACCTTGTCGAAGAAGCGGCGATGGTTGCCAAGCCCGGTCAACGGATCTGTGAACGCCAGATCCGTGCTCTCCCTGTTTGCCTGACCGGTGCCAAACGAAGTTTGCATCGGTGTCCCTGTTTTGTGTCGTCGGAATTTATTGCGAGACTGGCAGCAAACCCTTTAGGAAACGTATCGCCAAATGGATTTTTCACGGGTAAAGCGCATCACCTTCGGGAAGGCCGACGTGGGGCGTGTCAAGCCGTTGTTTTCACGCGCACATCTCCCGTCGTTTGCCGCCACCGGATGACCCGGCGCCTCGCCTTGTCTGCACATGGCCGGCAAGATCAATGCCGGCCTGGCTTTGCGACTTGCTTATGCCAATCCTGGAATGTCGCGATTGGCAGACGGACAGTGAGCCTGTACAGGCAAGACAGTCGTCCCATCCGAGTCCACCGGAGACCGCCATGAAGCTGAAAATCGCAGTCCAGATGGACCACATCTCCACCGTGTCGATCGCCGGCGACACCTCGTTCGCGCTGTCGCTGGAAGCGCAGCGGCGCGGCCACCAGCTGTTCCACTACACGCCCGACCGGCTGTCGCTGCGCGACGGCAAGGTGTTTGCCCGCATCGAGGAAATGCAGGTGCGCGACGAGAAGGGCAGCCACTACTCGCTGGGCGAGAGGGTGCGCACCGATTTGTCGGAGATGGACGTGGTCCTGCTCAGGCAGGATCCGCCCTTCGACATGAACTACATCACCACCACGCATATCCTCGAGCGAATCCATCCGAAGACGTTGGTGGTCAACGACCCGGCCTGGGTGCGCAACAGCCCGGAAAAGATCTTCGTCACCGAATTTCCCGACCTGATGCCGGACACGCTGATCACCAAGGACCCGCTGGAGGTGGCCGCCTTCCGCAAGGAGTTCGGCGACATCATCATCAAGCCGCTCTACGGCAATGGCGGCGCCGGCATCTTCCATCTGCACGAGGCCGACCGCAACCTTGCCTCGCTGCTCGAAATGTTCGGCCAGATGTTCCGCGAGCCCTATATCGTGCAGCGCTACCTGAAGGACGTGCGCAAGGGCGACAAGCGCATCATCCTGGTCGACGGCGAACCGGTCGGTGCCATCAACCGGGTGCCGGCCGAACACGATTCCCGCTCCAACATGCATGTCGGCGGCCGCGCCGAAAAGACCGAGCTGACGGAACGCGAGCGCGAGATCTGCGCCCGCATCGGGCCATCGCTGAAAGAGCGCGGCTTCATCCTCGTCGGCATCGATGTCATCGGCGACTACATGACCGAGATCAACGTGACCTCGCCGACCGGCGTGCGCGAAGTGCAGCGCTTCGGCGGCGCCGACATCGCCAGCCTGTTCTGGGACGCGATCGAGGACAAGCGGAAGTAACCGTCTTCATTTCGTCTTAACTTGGTATTGCAACCGAGCTCTGTCCGGCTGCAACCTACGCGCTCATGCGTTCCTGTAATGTTCTTGATTTGGCCGGGGAATTGTGATTGTCTCACCAAAGGGGCTCCAACGCCCTAATGGCGCGGGCTCGGGCAAGCCCACATTCGGGGTGGGCAAATGGTGGCGCGGGTTCGCACGGTCGCTTTCCAGGGCATCGAGGCCGTGCCGGTCGACGTGCAGGTGATGATCGCGCCTGGCAAGGTCAACATGCATATCGTCGGCCTTGGCGACAAGGCGGTGGCCGAAAGTCGAGAGCGGGTGCAGGCGGCGCTTCATGCCTCGGGCCTGTCGATGCCGTCGAAGAAAGTCACGGTCAATCTGGCGCCCGCCGACCTGCCGAAGGAAGGCAGCCATTACGATCTGCCGATCGCGCTTGGCCTGATGGCGGCATTGGGCGCCATTCCGGGCGACATGCTGGCCGGCTACGTCGTCCTTGGCGAATTGTCGCTTGATGGCACGATTGCCGCGGTCGCCGGTGCCTTGCCGGCGGCCATCGCCGCCAATGCAGAGGGCAAGGGCCTCATCTGCCCGTTTGCCTGCGGGCCGGAAGCGGCCTGGGCGGGCAAGGAAATCGACATTCTGGCGCCGCGCAGCCTGATCGCCATCGCCAATCATTTTCGCGGCACGCAGGTGCTGTCGCGGCCGGAAGCCGGCATCCACGCCGCGGCACGCGACCTGCCCGACCTTGCTGACATCAAGGGCCAGGAGACCGCCAAGCGGGCGCTGGAAGTGGCGGCGGCCGGTGGTCATAACCTTTTGATGATCGGTCCGCCCGGCTCGGGCAAATCGATGCTGGCGCAGCGGCTGCCGTCGATCCTGCCGCCGCTGGCGCCGAAGGAATTGCTTGAGGTCTCGATGATCGCCTCGGTGGCGGGCGAACTCGGTGAAGGCAAATTAACCGACCGGCGGCCATTCCGCGCCCCGCACCATTCGGCTTCGATGGCGGCGATGGTTGGCGGTGGCGTACGTGCACGGCCGGGCGAAGTGTCGCTTGCCCATCACGGTGTGCTGTTTCTCGACGAGTTTCCCGAATTCACGCCGCAGACGCTCGATGCGTTGCGCCAGCCGCTCGAGACCGGCGACTGCATGATCGCGCGCGCCAATCATCGCGTGACTTATCCAGCGCGCATCCAACTGGTCGCGGCGATGAACCCTTGCCGCTGCGGCATGGCCGGCGAGCCGGGCTATCGCTGCCTGCGCGGCGAGCGTTGCCGCACCGACTACCAGGCGCGCATCTCGGGCCCGCTGCTCGACCGCATCGATCTCAGGATCGAGGTGCCGGCAGTGTCGGCCAGCGATCTGATCCGGCCCGACCGGGCGGAGAAAAGCGCCGAGGTGGCGCTGCGCGTGGCGCGCGCCCGCACCATCCAGCGCGAGCGCTTCGAACGGCTCGGCGCCACCCGCGCCACCACCAACGCGCATTGCTCGCCCTCGGTCATCGAGGAGATCGCCATGCCTGACGCCGCCGGCCTTTCTCTGCTCAAGGACGCCAGCGAGAAGCTCGCCTTTTCCGCCCGCGCCTATCACCGGGTGCTGAAGGTGGCGCGCACGCTGGCCGATCTCGACGCCAGCGAAACCGTCGGCCGCATCCACCTGGCGGAGGCAATTTCCTACCGCATGAGTTCGGAGCGCATGGCGCAGGCGGCTTGACGGGCAGGTGAGGCACCGCTTTCCCGGAGAAGGTGGCAAATCCCATAGGGACTATCTTGCGCACTGTGAGCGCGCCGGGGCCCAGCCATGAGCACTCGCATCGAAGACATGAGAAACCTCGGACCAGCTACGGCGCGGATGCTGGCGGAAATCGATGTTCTCTGTGAGGAGGATTTGCGGGGTCTAGGCGCGGTTGAGGCTTATCACCGTCTGAAGTTCCGATTCGGACAGCACATAACGATCAACGCACTCTATGCGATGGAGGCGGCGATCCGCGGTTGTGACTGGCGGGCGCTCGACAGCGGAACCAAGGAGCATCTGCGTCGGCAGGCTCGCTATGCAATCGCGCGGCAAGCCGACCCTGCCGAATGAGCATTCACATCAACGGTGACGTTGGGTCTGCCGGCGTCGCATGGGCGTCGGACACTTCCGGTGCTCGCCTGAATATCAAGTGAACCAGCAGGCCGACGTATCCCACCTGAAGTATGACCATTGCTAGAATGGCCCAACCGAACGCCACCCAGACCGATCCGGCTTCAATGTAGGCCCAGATCGCCACCGTGATCGTGGTGGCGGACATGCCCACCAGGAACTGCGGAAAATACATCGTTTTGCCACCCGCTTGACCAGCCGCTAGTTAAGTTTTCACTAATTTAGCTAAATTGCAAGCTTACAGGACCAAGCTGCGCGCCTCGTCACGATGGCCGATGCCTCGCCGGCTTCCGCGATCACGCCATAACGGGCCCCTTACAAATCGGCCATGTCTGCAGTGCGGCGGACCTGATTGTCCGCTTGGCCGGCGTCCGCATCACCCAACGGCCCCCACCGGACGGGCGTCGGCCATTTTTCTCGCCCCTTCACCGGAAGTATGGCCGCTATCGGCGCCCGACTAAGGTCTGGGCTGTTGCATTGGATGTTCCTTAGCTTAGACAATGCGAATATGATTGGGGTTGGGGGTGTCCGCAATGTTCATCGACTACTACGAAATCCTGGAAGTTAGCCCGAACGCCAATTCGGAAACGCTGGAGCGAATATTTCGCTATTTTGCGATGCGGTATCATCCAGACAATCAACAGACTGGCGATGAAACCCGCTTCAGCGAAATCGTAGAGGCGCACAACACGCTCAAGGATCCGGTAAAGCGCGCTCAATACGACATCGCGTACAGGGATAATGCCAGCCTTCGCCGTGAATTGACCGAGGAAGCAAGCAGCACCAAAGGCATTGAGCGGGATGTCGTGATCCAGGCCAAACTGCTCTCGCTGCTTTACGCGAAGCGCCGGCACGACGTCACCAATCCTGGGATCGGAGATGTAGAACTCGAACGCCTGTCAGGCTGCCCGCGAGAACACCTGGAATTTCATCTCTGGTACCTGAAAGCAAAAGGCTGGATAGCAAGAGTGGAAAATGGAACGATCGCGATTACGGTAGAAGGCGTTGATCGCGCCAACTCCGAACACCGTCGCGATCCCGTCGTTCGGCTCCTGGACCACAGAGCCTCCTGAGGCCTTATCGCTGGCCGGAAACCCAGGTCGAAGATCAACCGCCCGATTCAGGGCAGCGGCCTGCCGCTTGTGCCTGTTCAGCCCTGCTTCGCCTTCAGCTCCAGCCGGCGCGCGTGCAGAACCGGTTCGGTGTAGCCATTGGGCTGGACGCGGCCTTTGAAGACCAGATCGCAGGCGGCCTGGAAGGCGATCGAGGTGTCGAAGTCGGCGGCCATCGGATGGTAGAGCGGGTCGCCTTCGTTCTGGCGATCGACGATCGCAGCCATGCGCTTCATCGTCGCCATCACCTGGTCCTGTGTGCACACACGGTGATGCAGCCAGTTGGCGATGTGCTGTGACGAAATACGCAGCGTGGCACGGTCTTCCATCAGGCCGACATCGTTGATGTCAGGCACTTTCGAACAGCCGACGCCCTGGTCGATCCAGCGCACGACGTAGCCGAGAATGCCTTGCGCGTTGTTGTCGAGCTCCTTCTGGATGTCTTCGGAAGACCAGTTCGGCCGCACCGCGACCGGCACCGACAGGATATCGTCGAGCTTGGCCTTGGGCCGGGTCTTGAGTGCTGCCTGCACGGCATGGACATCGACCTTGTGGTAGTGCGTGGCATGCAGCGTCGCCGCCGTCGGCGACGGCACCCAGGCGGTGTTGGCGCCGGCCTTGGGGTGGGCGATCTTCTCGGCCAGCATAGCAGCCATCAAATCAGGCATCGCCCACATGCCCTTGCCGATCTGTGCATGGCCGGCCAACCCGCATTCGAGGCCGGTGTCGACATTCCAGGCCTCGTAGGCGGAAATCCACGCGGCCTGCTTCATGTCGCCCTTGCGGATCATCGGACCGGCTTCCATCGAGGTGTGGATCTCGTCGCCGGTGCGGTCGAGGAAGCCGGTGTTGATGAATACCACACGCTCTTTCGCGGCACGGATCGCTTCCTTGAGGTTGACGGTCGTGCGCCGCTCCTCGTCCATGATGCCCATCTTGATGGTGTTCTTGGTCATGCCGAGCAGGGCTTCGACACGGTCGAATATCTCGACGGCGAAGGCGACTTCCTCCGGCCCGTGCATCTTGGGCTTCACCACATACATAGAGCCGGCGCGGGAATTGGCGCGGCGGCCATTGGGTCCGACATCGTGCAGCGCGATCAGCGCCGTCAGCGCCGCATCCATGATGCCTTCCGGCACCTCGTTGCCGTCGCGGTCCGTTATCGCCCGATTGGTCATCAGGTGGCCGACATTCCTGACCAGCATCAGCGAGCGGCCGGGCACTGTCAGCGTGCCGCCGGTGGGCGCGGTGTAGGAGCGGTCGGGATTGAGCCTGCGGACAAAACTCTTGCCGCCCTTGGTGATCTCTTCCGCCAGATCGCCCTTCATCAGTCCGAGCCAGTTGCGGTAGACGACAACCTTGTCCTGCGCATCCACCGCCGCGACCGAATCCTCGCAATCCTGGATGGTGGTCAGCGCCGATTCCAGGATGACATCGGCGATCCCCGCCGGATCGGTGCGGCCGATCTGGTTGTTGCGGTCGATCACGATCTCGATGTGCAGGCCGTTCCTGACCAGCAGCACGGCATCTGGATTGGCGGCATCGCCGCGATAGCCGACGAATTGTTTCGGGTTGGCCAGCGTGGTCGAGCCGGCACCGGCGCCGAGCTTCAGCGCGCCATTGGCCACCGACAGGCCATTCACGCCTGCCCACTTGCCCGAGGTGAGCGGGGCAGCCTCGTCGAGAAAGCTCTTTGTCCAGGCGACGACCTTGGCGCCGCGCGCCGGGTTGAATTTGCCGCCCTTCTCGGCGCCGCCCGTCTCTGGGATCGCGTCGGTGCCATAGAGCGCGTCGTAGAGCGAACCCCAGCGCGCATTGGCGGCGTTCAGCGCATAACGCGCATTCATCACCGGCACGACCAGCTGCGGGCCGGCAACGACGGCGATTTCCGGGTCGACATTGTCGGTCGACACGCTGAAGGCCGGACCTTCGGGGAGGAGATAGCCGACCTCCCTGAGGAAGGTTTTGTAGGCCTCCAGGTCGACGGGCGCGCCGTTGTCGCGATACCAGCCGTCGAGCTTTTCCTGCATGGCGTCACGGTTTTCGAGCAGCGCCCGGTTCCTCGGCGCCAGATCGTGGACGATGGCTGAAAGCCCGTTCCAGAACGCCTCCGCTTCGATGCCGGTGCCGGGCAGCGCTTCCCTGGCTACGAACTCATGCAGCTCGCGGGCGATCCGCAATCCGGCGATCTCGATGCGATCGGTCATCAGGCTACTCCAGATGAAAGGCTTTGCGGGCCTTTGGCATGCCAGGTTTGCCGGGTCAATTCAGCTTAGGGTGAAGGTGGCGTTTTTGCAGCCGGCGAAACCGCGAATCTCCCCCCTCGAGGGGGAGATGGCCGCGGAGCGGCCAGAGGGGGTCGGTCCGACCGGGCTCGGCCTCCTGCGGCAGATCGAGGTTGGCGCTTCATGCCCGGCGACCCCCTCTGTCGCCTTCGGCGACATCTCCCCCTCAAGGGGGGAGATGTCGCACTCACACCGCAATCCTTGGCCGCCCGGCGGCAACCGCCACCACATGGGCCTCGATGAACATGCGCTGGGCTTCGACTGTGGAAACGCGGAATTCGGTCGTGACATCAATCTCGGCGCTGTCGGTGCCGGCTTCCTTCGCGCGCGCCGCGACGATGGCGCGGACATCGGCCTCGGCCGCCGCGATCGCTGCCGCCTCGTCGAGGAAATCGCGCACGGTTTCACCCGAGGCAAGGCGAAACAGCCCTTCCCTGGGCTGGCTGACCCGCGCCTCGGCCGACACCCTGACCTGGCCGACGACGGCGCCGAGCGCGTTGGCGACATCGGTATCCTCAGGCACCACGCAGTCATTGCCGATCAAGGGCGGCAGCCCGGCATAGTGCAGCGGCGCCGAGGCGCCGAGGCCGATGACCGGGCGGTCGAGCGCCACGCTCAGCCGGGCAATGCCGGGATGCGCGTCGACCGCGCGCTGCACCAGCGCGTGCGCCACCGTCGAGGCACCATCGAGCCCGTCCTCGGCAAAGGCGGTTTCGAGGATATATTCGGCCGACCAGCGGGTCAGCGTCACCAGCACCCGCTCCGAGATCACTTCGGGCGAAGCGGCGATGAACTGGCCACGGCCGTCGCGCTTGCGCGCGAACAGTTCGGCGCCGAGACGCGCGGCAACCGGATCCCAGTTCGCCTGCTTGCGCAGCACATGGGCGGCATCCGACGGGGTGAAGCCGGCGATATGCACCAGCCCGCGCGACACAAGCCGGTTGAGCGTTGCGTTCTGCGCGTTCGAGGTCAAAAGCCTGTCGATGGCGAGCGGCGTGGCACCGATCATCTCGTAAAGCCTGGCTTCGGCGCCGGTGAGACCGGCGGCGAGCCGGTCCGGCACGCCGGTGCGCACCGCGAAGCGGCCGTCCATCCGGCCGGGATTGGGCGCTCGCAGCTGGCGCTCCAGCTCCGATGTGACTGCGCTGCCATGCGCCATGCCGGCCAGCGCCAGTGGTACCAGGCGGCGCGGCCCGAGCAGGATCCTTGGGTTGAGCGCGCCATCTTCCAGCGTCACTTCGGAATCGCCACCGAGGCCGAAGGTGCGCATCGCGACAGCCTCGACCATGGTGCGGAAGCCGCCGACGGTGGCGCCTTCCGGATCGAGCCGCGGCCGACCGCCATCGAGCACGGCGACATCGGTGGTGGTGCCGCCGATGTCGGACACCATCGCATTGTCGAGCCCGGTCATGTGGCGGGCGCCCACCAGGCTGGCGGCCGGGCCGGACAGGATGGTCTCGATCGGCCGCTGGCGGGCGAACGCCGCCGAAACCAGCGCGCCGTCGCCACGCACCACCATCAGGGGTGCCGCGATGTTGCGCTGCTCGAGGAAGCCTTCGGTCGCCGCCACCAGCCGGTCGATCATCGAGATCAGCCTGGCGTTGAGCAGCGTGGTCAGCGCCCGGCGCGGGCCGCCGAGCTTGGCAGACAGTTCGTGGCTCGATGTGACCGGCAGGCCCGTCTTTTCGCGGATCAGCTCGCGGGCGGCGATCTCATGCGCCGGATTGCGGGTCGCGAAATAGGCACAAACGGCAAAGCCGGACACCGAGACGCCGAGTTCCGGTAGCGCCGCCTCCAGTCCGGACAGATCGAGCTTGGCGGCATTGCCGTGCACGTCGTGGCCGCCCGGACAAAACACCACCGGGTCGGTGCCGAGTGCGGCTTTCAGTCCGTCGCGGGCGAGGTCTCCCTCGGAAAAGCCGATCATCACCAGCGCGACGCGGCCGCCCTGGCCCTCGACCAGCGCATTGGTGGCAAGCGTCGTCGACATCGAAACCAGTTTGATGGCGGCGGGATCAGTGCCGGCCTTCTGCAATACCGCATCGACGGCGCCGGAAATGCCGACGGCGAGATCATGCCTGGTGGTCAGCGCCTTGGCCTTGGCGAGCACCTTGCCCCTATTGGGCTCCTCCTGCTTGCCTTCCGTCTCGGACCATAGCACGGCATCGGTATAGGTTCCGCCGGTGTCGATCCCTAGGAACAGCGGCTTTGGCTTGGTCTTGGCGGTCATCGTTTGGCGGCGGTCCGGCTGGCGAATTTATCTGCCCCTGCCCTTAGCCGATACGGAGTGGGCGATAAAGCCGCGACCGCTGGGCCAACACGCGATGGCCGTGATGAGGATTTGATCTCCCCCTCCGGGAGAGATCGCCAGCTTTGGCCGCAACGCTGCAACCATCTCCCGCCGGCGTCGAAAAGTCTGCGCGCCGTGCCGAAAGAAAGTCCAGCGAGATGCCGCTATTTCGCCGCGACAGTGCCCTTCATCGAGCTATGGATCGCACAATGGAACGGGTGTGCGCCGGCAGCTGATATCTTGACCTTGGCGCTCTTGCCGGTGGCGAGATGGCCGGTGTCGAAGGAGCCGTCAAGTGCGGTGGCGGTGTGCGTCATCGGATCGGCATTGGTGAATGTGATGGTATCGCCGACGGCGACCGAGATTTTCGACGGGTTGAATTTCATGCCTTTGATCTGGACCGCATGATTGGCTGCGTAAGCGGGCATGGCAAAGGCAAGCAGGGCGAGTACGAGCATAGTGCGCATGATGGATTCCTCCTGAGCGCGGACCCTCATCCTACACTAACGCTGCCGAACTGTCTTTCATGCCACGAAGCCGATCTTTTTATGCGTACCGTCGCAAAACGGCTTGTTGGCGGAATGGCCGCAGCGGCAGAGGAAGGTACGTTGCGTACGATCGACCGTGTGGCCGGTGCCGGTGACGATCTCGACATTGCCTTCGAGCTTGAGCGGGCCGTTGGTGGTCGGCGTCACCGTCAGCGGGCCGTTCCTCGCCTCCAGCGCCGGCGTGTCCTTCAGCGGCGGCTCGCCGGTGGCGGCAAAACCTGATTTGGTGTGGCTGCCGTCGCAGAACGGCTTGTTTTCGGAAGCGCCGCAGCGGCACAGCGTGGCCCGGTAAAATGTTTCGCCGTCGAGCACGATCTCGGCATGCACCGCCAGCGGACCGTTTTCCCGCAGCCGTACGGTGTTGACCACCGGCGGCTGCTCCTGTGGCCCGCCATCCTTCCTGATGTAAGTGATGGCGCCCGAGGGGCAGCTTTCGGCGATGGCGACGATCTTCTCGACGCTTGCCGCCTCGGGATGAATCCACTGGCCCGGAGCGTTGGGCACGAAGACATGCGGATCGCCGAGCACGCAGTTTCGCGAATGGATGCAGCGCCTGCCGGAAAACCCGACGTCGATCTTGTCGCCTTCGACCATACCGGCCATTGCCGTGCTCCTTCTGCCTGGCGCGCGTCGCGTCAACCAACGCGGCGCGCTCTGGGTATTCGCGCAGGCTAGGGGTTCGGCAGGATAACCGTCAAGCTGGCAACCCGGTCAGGGGACCAGGTCGATCTCCTCGGTTTCGCCGCCGTTGCAGGTATAGCAGCAATCCTCGCATTTTTCCTTGTTGCCGGGGCCGACACCCCAATAGGTCCCTTCGTCGCCATCGACCCAGGCGCCATAGCAGATCGATTCGCCGGCGTTGCAGGATATCGGCAGCTGCTTGGTCTCGCCGTCATCGAGGTAGAAATCCTTGTCGTTACCCGGCCAGACATAGTCACGGTCCTGGCTATACAGTTCGACGCGCATGGCATTGGGATGGCCGTTCTTGATGGAAAAGGTGACGTCGTCGGCATGTGCCGCCGGCGCGAACGCCATGACCAGAGAAAGCGCGACCAACGTGCGGCGCGCGTAGGTGTAAAGCATGGTAACCCCCTGAAGTAGCGGCCCATCCGGCCGCGCGGCGACCATCGCATGCTGCAGTGAGTCGCTAAAGGGATGATTGCAACAATTCCCGAACTGATTTTGGGGATATCGGCGTGCGTCTCCCCTATGGCACCAGATCGATCGTCTCGGTCGAGTGCTCCACGCAGATGAAGCAGCAGGTGTCGCAGGGCTGGTCATTGTCCGGTCCGACGCCGGCGGAAATGCTGTCGTTGCCATCGACCCAGGCGCCGTAACAGATGTGTTCGCCCTGATTGCACGTGAGCGGCACGGATTTCTGCGAACCGGGGTCGATCAGGAACACCTTGTCGTTGCCCGGCCAAACCGTTTCGCGGTCGCGGCTGAACAGCTCGACCGCAACCGCTTCCTTGCGCAGGTTCTTGATGAAGAAGGCCATGTCGGCGGCCTGCGCCGGGGTGGTGAAGACCAAGACCGCAAGCACAGCCATGCGAAACAGCGTCACGGTCTCGATCTCCCGAATCATCGCGGCAGAATCGCATGCCCGCCTGGAACTGGGAAGACGCGGCGCCGACGATCTCCTGTCCAAGACTGCGAGGATCTCATCGGCATCCTTCGCCTCAATTCCGCCCATTAACAAAGTCGTAAGGAGTTGCTTAACCGTTCACGGCTATGTCACGGCCGGGGGGTCCGACAAAGTGAGTATGATGAGCAACAGCCCCGACAAGCGCAATGAATGGCGCGCCATTTTTTATGTGCAAGCCCGCGTTGCAATCCTGTTTGTCCCGGTCGTTGCCAGCCTGCTGATCATCGCGGCACTCGCCGGCAACGAACGCAAATCCGTTCCCAATGTTGACCGGACCGTCACGGGCTCCGTGCGATAAAACGGCCTGATAGCAGGCAATAGCCGGTGTGATCGGGAGCTATCAGCGCATTGTCGTTTGGCGCTAAGGTCGTCCAATGGCTGCGGCATTGGACCAGTGGGCGCGAACGATCAAGCGCGACGTGCATGCGCTCTACCTTGCCGCGCGTGATCCCCGAACGCCGTGGTATGCCAAGGCACTTGCCGTGTGCGTCGCAGGCTACGCCTTGTCCCCAATCGACCTGATCCCCGATTTCATCCCTGTACTTGGCTACCTCGACGATGTGATCCTGGTCCCCTTGGGTATCCTTGCGGTTGTCAAGATGACACCGCCCGAGGTCATGGCGGAGCATCGGGAGGCTGCCGCCCTCGCTGCTGACAGGCCGGTGAGCCGTATCGCGGCGGTTATCATCGCTTGTATCTGGGTCGCTTCGGTCGCGCTGGCGGGATGGCTGGGATATCGATACTTCGCTGGCTGATCTTGAAGTTGCGTGCAGCTCGCGGAGCGCCCAGCTAAAGAATTTTGGTCACCAGATTGTCCAGACGGGAATTCTCGCGGTAGGCCTGTCGCACCACGATGGCACCCAGGACGCCGGTGAGGCCCCCACCGACAACATCGGTCAGGTAGTGCGTCCCGATGTAGATTCTCGACCAGCAGATCAGGAATGCCATGATGAAAAGCGCGATCGTCCGGCGCGGGAGGCCTTGCATCGCAAAGGCCGCAACAATTGCAATGCTGGCTGTCGCGTGATCGGATGGGAATGACCAGTCGGCACTGGGCGCAATCAACAGATGCGTCACGCTGGCGTCGTAGGGCCGTATCCGATGCACGAACAGAAGAATGAACTGATTGATCGCCAGGCCGAGCAAGAACGCAAGACCGGCCGACACGGCGCCGTGACGAACATGGTAGCGGTCGACCTTCGCCCACCATTGCATGACCACGGCCAGCACCATAAGGGGAACGCCGATTTGTGAGACGCCGATCATTGTCTTATCAAGAAAAGGGCTGATACCGGCCCCGGTGTTTATCCAGTGCGTTAATGCTGCATCCATTTGGCATCGGTTTCCGCAGTTGATCGGGAGGTGGATTTTTGAAGCCCGTCGATGAACACCGCATCCATCAGATTTTCGAAGTCGGCGTCTGGCTCAAGGGCGCGCATGCCCTGATCGAATGCATCGGCGGGATCCTGCTTTATGTCGTCACCACCAATGCCATTGCCTCCTGGGTCAATGCAGTCACCGCAGAGGAATTGATCGAAGATCCGAACGATTTCATAGCTGGCTATCTGTCGCAGATGGCCAGCCATTTTTCGTTGGCCAGCAAGGAGTTTTACGCCTTCTACCTGCTCAGCCACGGCCTGATAAAGCTGGCCCTGGTTGTCGGGCTCTTGAGGGGCAAGCTCTGGGCGTATCCGGCGTCGCTCGTGGCATTGGGTTTGTTCATGGCCTATCAGATCTACCGCTACTCATACACCCTTTCGTTCGGCCTGCTGGCCCTGACCGTCTTCGATGCGGTCGTCATGATGCTGATATGGCACGAGTGGAAGATCGTGCGACAGCACAGGCCAGCATGACAGTTGAACTACCGGCCTCGTCCCTGTTCCCTGAACGCCGCGCGGCCTCAATAAAAGCGAGGGATCGGGCCGTTCTGCGGGGTCACGTCCTCGCCGAGGTCGATAAACACCTCGTCGACATAGCACCATGCCCAGCCTTCCGGCGGATCGTAGCCCTCGATGATCGGATGCCTGGTGGCGTGAAAATGCTTGGTGGCGTGGCGGTTGGGTGAGTCGTCGCAGCAGCCGACATGGCCACAGGTGCGGCAGAGCCGCAGATGCACCCATTGCGAACCGTTCTTCAGGCATTCCTCGCAGCCGAGCGCGCTCGGCGTCACCTTCCTGATGTCGCGCGTATGCCTGCATTCATCCATCATGGTCTCCCGGGCGTTAGAGGTGCGTTGGCGTTGCCGAGCGCGAGATATGCATGCAAGGCCGCGACCACCTGGGCACCTTCGCCGACAGCCGCAGCGACCCGTTTGACCGAGCCTGAGCGGACGTCGCCGATGGCGAATACGCCGCTGCGGCTCGTCTCCATCTGCGCCGATCCCAGGTCCGATCCGGTGCGCACGAAACCCTTGGCGTCCAGCGCCACGTCGCAGTTCGCCAGCCAGTCGGTGTTCGGGTCGGCTCCGATGAACAGGAAGAGATGGCGGTTCGGGCGCGTCGTTTCCTCGCCGCTTACGCGATTGCGCCAGCGCACGGCGGCAAGATTGCCCCCGTCGCCTTCCAGGGCTTCGACCTCGGTTCCGGTCAGCACCTCGATGTTCGGCTGCGCCTTGATGCGCTCGACGAGATAGCGCGACATGCTGGCTTCGAGGCTGCCGCCGCGTGCCAGCAACGCCACCTTGCGCGCGTGGCTGGCCAGGTAGACCGCCGCCTGTCCGGCAGAGTTGCCGGCGCCGACAAGTGCTACTTCCTGCCCGGCGCAAAGCCGGCCTTCGATGGGCGACGCCCAATAATGCACGCACGTTCCCTCGAACTGCGCCAGGTTCGGGATATCGAGGCGGCGATAGCGCGCGCCACTGGCGATCACCACGCTGCGGGTGCGAACGGTCTCGCCGTCGCCGACATCGAGCGTGTAGCGGGCATTGCCGGTGGCGGCACTCAATAGCTTCACCTCGTCCGGAATCACCATTTCGACGCCGAATTTCTGCGCCTGGTTGTAGGCGCGCGCCATCAGCGCCATGCCCGAAATGCCCGTGGGGAAACCGAGATAGTTCTCGATGCGCGAGGAGGCACCGGCCTGTCCACCGAAGGCACGGCAATCGAGCACGATGGTCGATAGCCCTTCTGAAGCCGCATAGACCGCAGCCGCCAGCCCCGCCGGTCCGGCGCCGACGATGGCGACGTCGTATAATTGGTCGGCATCGATCGGCCGCAGCAGGCCGATGCAGCGGGCGAGATCCTTCTCGCCGGGATTGAGCAGCAGCCTGCCGTTCGGACACAGCACGATCGGCAGATGATGAGGGTCGACATCGAAGCGTTCGACCAGTGTTTTGGCGCAAGGATCGCTCTCGGAATCAAGCACGCGGTGCGGCTGGCCGCTGCGAGCGAGGAAACCTTGCAGCCGCAACACGTCGCTGTTGTCCTGGGGTCCGATGATGATCGGCCCGCTGGTGGAACTTTCCAAAAGCCCGACGCGGCGCAGGATCAGCGCCCGCATGATGCGCTCGCCAAGATTGGCCTCCTGCACCATCAGGTCGCGCAGCCGCTGCGAGGGGATGACGAACGCCTCCACCGGATCGGCGGCCTGCGCATTCACCAGCGAGGGACGCGCCGAAAGCTGTGCCAGTTCGCCGACGAAACTGCCCGGTCCATGCGTGACGATCGTCTCGCGCCGGCCAAGCCCGCCACCCTGGATGATGTCCACTTTGCCCGACAGCACGACGATCAAGCCGGGCGCCACATCGCCTGCGGTGATGATGTTCTCGCCGGCGGCATAGAAGCTGGCCTCGCCGAACCGGCGCATGCGATCGATGTCCGCCTCGGCCAGCGTCGGGAATGCCTGATCGCGACGGGCGCCGAAGATCGGGTTAGTGGATTGAGACATGGCTTTGAGCGTAGCGAAGCGGTCGCGCGGTTTGAAGTGGTTTGTTCGGCGGCTGGCCGGAAGGGGAGGTTGGCGGCAAAGAAAAAGTCCGGGCGAACCGGGCTTTTTCTCTAAGTTTCTGAACCGTCGAATGGTTCGAAACGGGAATTTGGTGCCCAGAAGAGGACTCGAACCTCCACTCCTTGCGGAACACGGACCTGAACCGTGCGCGTCTACCAATTCCGCCATCTGGGCTGGTGCGGGGTGATGTAAGCGGGCAAGCGATGTGTGTCAACGCGCTTTTTCAAAGCATGATCCCGAAAAGTGGGAACCAGTTTTCTCGGGCAAACGGTTTTGGTTTGTCCAGAGATGATGCTCGATCAAGAACCGCCGGCTGAAGGACTGTCAGCCCTCCAGCACTTCCTTGGAAGCCACGGTCGAATCGGCGTTGAGCTGGTAGATGACCGGCACGCCAGTGCCGAGTTCCAGCTTGACGATCTCCTCGCCCGACTTGCCGTCCAGCGCCATGATCAGCGCGCGCAGCGAGTTGCCGTGCGCGGCGACCAGCACCGTGCCGCCGCGCAGTACATGCGGCTGCAGATCGTGCAGATAATAGGGCCAGACCCGGGCGCCGGTGTCCTTCAGGCTTTCGCCGGCGGGCGGCGCCACGTCATAGGAACGGCGCCAGACATGCACCTGCTCCTCGCCCCATTTCTTGCGGGCGTCGTCCTTGTTGAGGCCGGAGAGATCGCCATAGTCGCGCTCGTTCAGTGCCTGGTCGCGGATGGTTTTCAGATCGCTCTGGCCGACCGCGTCGAGAACGTGCTGGCAGGTCTTCTGTGCCCTGATCAGCGCCGAGGTGAAAGCGATGTCGAATTTCAGCCCGCGCGCCTTGAGTTTCTGGCCGGCGGCCTTGGCCTCGGCGTGGCCCTGCTCGGTCAGGTCGACATCGCGCCAGCCGGTGAACAGGTTTTTCAGGTTCCATTCGCTCTGGCCGTGGCGCACGAGCACGAGGGTTCTCGACATGTTTGCTCCCTTCGGGTTGGCAGATTGGCAAGTTGGCGGATTGGTGGCTCAGCCGAGGCCGAGCACGTCCCGCATCGAATACAATCCCGGCTTCTTGCCGCGTGCCCACAGGGCCGCCCTGACGGCGCCGCGGGCGAAGATGGCGCGGTCCTCGGCATGGTGTGCCAAGGTGATGCGCTCGCCGGTGCCGGCCAGCATCACACTGTGATCGCCGACCACCGAGCCGCCGCGCAGCGTGGCAAAGCCGATCGAGCCCGCCTTGCGCACGCCGGTATGGCCGTCGCGGACGCGCACATCATTGCCGGCCAACGCGATGCCACGCCCGGCGGCAGCGGCTTCGCCGAGCAGCAGTGCGGTGCCCGACGGTGCATCGACCTTGTGCTTGTGGTGCATTTCGAGGATCTCGATGTCGAAATCGTCGGCGTCGAGCGCGCGCGCCGCCTGTTCGACCAGCACCGCCAGAAGATTGACGCCGAGGCTCATATTGCCCGACTTGACGATCGTCGCATGACGCGCCGCAGCGGCGATCCTGGCGTTGTCGTCGGCCGAGCAACCGGTGGTGCCGATGACATGGGCGATGCGCGCTTGCGCCGCGTAGCCGGCGAACTCGACTGATGAGGCCGGCGTGGTGAAATCCAGCACGCCGTCGGCCCTGGCGAAGACGGGTAGCGGATCATCACCGATCGCCACATCGATGCGGCCGACGCCGGCGAGTTCACCCGCATCCTTGCCCAGATGGGGCGAGCCCGCGCGCTCGATGGCGCCGATGACCCGCGCGCCGGGGATGGTGTGGATGGCACGGATCAGGGTCTGGCCCATGCGGCCGGCAGCGCCGACCACCACCAGGCCCATATCGATCCTGTCGGTTGCGGGCGTCTCGCTCATGTCGTGCTCCCGGCGATGCTCTTCTGCGTCTCGATGTTGCGAATTGGGCCTTGGGCCGAAGTCTGGATCGGTGCGCTGTCATCGACAAGCCCCAGGCCCTTGACGCCCTGGATACGGTGGAAACGCGCATAGACGCTGTGCGGATCGGCCATCAGCGAGGCATGGGTGCCCTCTTCGACCAGCCGGCCCTGTTCCATGACGATGATGTGATCGGCGTTGACCACCGTCGACAGCCGGTGCGCGATGACGATGGTGGTGCGCCCTTCCATCACCTGGGTGAGCGCCTGCTGAACGCGGGCTTCGGCCTCGTTGTCGAGCGCCGATGTCGCCTCGTCGAGCAAAAGGATCGGCGCCTGCCGCACGATGGCCCGCGCAATCGACACGCGCTGGCGCTGGCCGCCCGACAGCGTCACGCCGTTTTCGCCGACCGGCGTGTCATAGCCCTGCGGCTGCTGGCGGATGAAGTCGTCGGCCGCGGCCTGCCTTGCCGCCTGTTCGATCTCGGCGTCGGTGGCGCCCAGCCGGCCATAGCGGATGTTGTCGCGGATGGTGCCTTCGAACAGATAGGGCTGCTGCGAGACATAGGCGATGGAGCCGCGCAGCGACTGTTTGGTGACCTTGGAGATGTCCTGGCCGTCGATCTCGATCGTGCCCGCATCGACGTCGTAGAAGCGCTGCAGCAGCGCCACCAGGGTCGTTTTGCCGGCGCCCGAAGCGCCGACGATCGCCGTGACCTTGCCGGCGGCGGCGACAAAGCTCAAATCGTGCAGGACCGGCGCCTCCTCGACATAGCGGAAGGAGACGTTGTCGAAGCGAACTTCGCCGGAGGTGAATTTCGCCTCGGCGGCACCTTGCGCGTCACTTTGCTGCGGCTCGATGTCGAGAAGCTCATAGATCATGCGGGCATTGACCAGCGCGCGTTCCATGCCGACCTGCATGCGCGCCAGCCGGCGGGCCGGATCATAGGCGAGCGTCAGCGCCGTGATGAAGGAAAACACCGCACCCGGCGGCTGGCCGAGCACGGTGGCCCGGTACCCGGAATAGGCGATGACGCTGGCGAAGGCGATGCCGGCCAGCAGTTCGGAAACCGGCGTCAGCCGCTCGGAGACGCGGGCGATCTTGTTCGAACGCTGTTCCGCATCCTCGGCGAGCTTGCTGATGCGGCGCGACAGCTCGTCCTCCATGGTGAAGGCCTTGACGATGGCGATGCCTTGCGTGGCCTCCTGCATGGCGCCGATCAGTCGCGAGTTGATCTGCACCGATTCGCGCGTGATACGGCGCACCCGGCGCATCAGGTAGGTGACTGTCCAGATCAGCGGCGGCCCGATCAGCAGCGAGCTCAGCGAAAGTATCGGATCCTGATAGATCATGACGCCGACCAGGCCGATCAGCGAGACGGCGTCTCGCGCCGTCGAGGTCACCGTCATCGACAAAAGGTCGCGAATGCCGTTGACGTTTTCGTTGACCTGCGCGGCCAGCCGCCCGGACCTGGTGTCGTTGAAGAACGAGACGCCAAGCTTCATCAGATGGTTGAAGATGCGCTGCTGGTAGCGCGCCACCAGATTGTTGCCGATCCTGGCCATCGTCACCGCCTGGCCGTAGCCGGCAAGGCCGCGCAGGATGAAAGCGCCGAGCAGTGCCGCGCAGATCCATGGGATCAGGTCGCCGCGCCGTTCATAGAAGATCTGGTTGACGACCGGGCTCATGATCCAGGCGGCAAGCGCCGTCGTCGCCGACACGGTCAGCAGGCAAAGGATCGTGAAAATATACGCGCCGCGATATTCGCGGCCGTTTTCCTGGAGAATGCGGCGGATGACCGCCACGATCTCGCCAGCACGGGGTTTCGACAAATTGGGAGGCTGAAATGTCAAATCGGAGCGCTTCGTAGGTTTCCGCTTCCCGCGGCCGGGCAATTCGGCACCCCTCTTAACGCCAAGCAGCCGGCTTGCCTATGCCTTGGGGTGACTAACTTCGTCGCGCCATCGTCGGCCTGCCGTCTGGACGCCGAACAGCGAGGGGTTCCGGGCGTAGGCGGCAAGGCCCAGGAGTGCGGCCAGCGGGTGGGTGATGACATAGACCGGCATGGTGCGCATCAGCGCGCTGTGCGGCGCCTTGTCCTCGAAGGCAGCGCGGAAATTGCCGGCTTTCAGCGCCGGCACGATCTTTTGCGCGATGCCGCCGGTGAGGAACACGCCGCCACGGCTCATGAACACCAGAGCGAGATCGCCGGCGGTGCGCCCGAGGCAGGTGACGAAGGTCTCCAGCGCTTCCTCCGCAACCGGATCGGTCTTTGCAAGTGCGGCGGCGGTGACTTCGGCCGGCGTGGTGAACGGCGCCGGTTTGCCGTCCGCCTTGGCCACCGCACGGTAGACGTTGACCAGGCCGCGTCCGCACAGGATCTGCTCGCCCGAAATGCGGCCTTCGAGCTTCTCGATATGCGGGAAAACTTCGAAATCGCGCGGCGTGCGCGGGCCGATGTCCATATGGCCGCCCTCGCCGGGCACCGGTATCCAACGATGAAGCGCATGGACCAGCCCGGCGACGCCGAGACCGGTTCCCGGACCGAGCACGACGCGACCGGCATTGGGCTCCGGCGTACCGCCGCCGATCTTTTCCATATGCTCCTCGCCGAGCGCGACGACGGCGAGCGCCTGCGCTTCGAAATCGTTGAGCACGACGATGTCGCTCAGCCCGAGGCTGGCAAACATTTTTCTCGGCTTGACGATCCACGGGCAGTTGGTGAGCTCGATCTCGTCGCCGTCGACCGGGCCGGCCACCGCCAGCACCGCGGAATTGGGGCGCACCGATGAGAGATCGAGCACGACCGCCTGGATTGCTTCGTCGATGGTGTTGTAGTTGGCGGTCTGGACGATGGCGGGCTCGCCGGCCTCGGAATTGGCATCGAGCACGATCGAAAAGCGCGCATTGGTGCCGCCAATGTCGCCGATCAGGATCGGAAACCGCAACAAAGTATCGTCGTCGCCTGTGCCTGGCATGCTCTCGTCCGTCCCCGGCGCCCCTGACGGCATCTAGCCGCTCTCCCGTTGACTAGCGCATGAGTTTGAAAAGGGAAACGGTTTTCGAACCCACGGGCGCGCGCTGCGGCCGGTTCTGCGGCCAAACGGCCACTGTTTCGCAAAAATCACACCCCAGCCGATTGAGCCTACCGACAAGCGCGGCGACCCTCAGTTTCCAGGCGGCCGTGGCCGCGGCAGCGGGATGCCGATCTCGGGCGTCGCCGTGAAGGCGCTCACCGCGCTCGGCAATCCAGCCGTGCCGCTGGCCGTCGTGGCCGGCAGCGACGGCGCTTCCAGTTCGGGCGCGGCCACCGCGACCGGCACGCTGCCGCCATGATAGGTCGCGGCCTCGGCTGAAGCCGGCCCCGGTGCGTCGAGCACGGCACGGCATTCCTGGGGCAGGTTCGCCATCGTCATCAGGTCGCGGGCCTTCGGCGCGTCAGGGTTCTTGTTGGGCCGCCACGGCTCCTGCGTGAACCACCAGGCCAGCGGCTTGCCGCAGCCGTCATCGTCCGGCGTTGCTTCCTGCGCCTTGCAGCCGGGCGAGCCCGGCTGGCAGCCGATGCGCATGTGGAAGTGATAGTCGTGGCCCCAGAACGGCCTGATCTTGCGCAGCCATGAACGATCACCCTTGACGGTGTCGCAGAGTTTTTTCTTGATGCCCGGATTGACCAGGATGCGTTCGACTTGCGCGTAGCTCGCCGCCCGCTTCAAGAGCCTTGTGTGCGCCGGCGTCCACAGCGCGTCCCTTACCAGATGGGTCTTCTCGTCGATCATCAAGGTGGCGCTCATCGATTCGCGCTGCGCCATCGACAGCGGATGGCTGGGCATCGGTGTCAGCCATATGTCTGCGTCGAGCCCGATCTGGTGCGAGGCGTGGCCGGTCATCATCGGGCCGCCGCGCGGCTGCGAAATGTCGCCGATCAACAAGCCGGGCCAGCCATCGACTGCTGCGTCGCGCGACAATTTCTCGATGACCGCGATCATCGCCGGATGACCCCAGCGGCGGTTGCGCGAAGGCCGCATCACCTCCCAGGTCGGACCATCCATCGGAATGGCGACACCGCCGGCAAAACAGCCCTTGGAATAGAAGCCAATGGATTGCGCAGCTGCTGCCGTCGGCAGCTTCTTGGCGCCAAACAGGTCCTTTGCCCGCTCCTCAGCCGCGGCTGGTTGTACGGCAAGCCCTGCGATGGCAGCAAGGCCAAACGCAGCGGCCAGGATTGTCCTTCTGCCCGGCGACGATGGTCCCGATGCCTTCATGACCCCACTCCTTCATCGCTTGAACCGCCGAATCGTAGCATGCCCAACTTACGGCTTCGACCGTTAGCGCTTCATCGGACTGCGCGCTTCGCCGTCGCGCCAGTCGCCGCTTGCCCACATATGGTCGAGGGCGGTGCGGTAGTCCGGAAATCGAAAACGATAGCCCGCCGCCTTGATCGCTGCGTTGGCGACACGCTTGTTCTCGCCATAGAAGGACCGCGCCATCGGCGAAAGTTGGGCGGCGTCGAAGGGAATTTCGGGCGGCGGCGTGACACCCATCAGCGAAGCGGCATAGGCGACGACATCCTGCGGCGGTGCCGGCAGATCGTCGGTGACATTGAAGATGCCACCAGTATTGCTGTCGATGAGCCGCCAAAGCGCACCGGCAATATCGTCGCAATGAATGCGATTGAACACCTGGTCCGGCTTGACCAGCCGCCTTGCGGTGCCGTTTTCCAGATTGACCAGCGCATTGCGGCCCGGCCCGTAAATGCCGGACAGGCGCAGGATTGCAACAGGCCGGCCGATGTCCGAGCCCAGTTGCAGCCAATCCTGCTCGGCCCCCACCCGCATCACCGAGCGCTTCGACACCGGCCGGCATTCGGCCGTTTCATCGACCCACGCGCCGTCGTAATTACCGTAGACGCCGACGGTCGAGAGATAGCCGATCCATTCGAGCGCCGGCATTTGAGCGATTGCCTCCCGGGCAGCGTTCAAGACGGGATCGCCGGCCTCTTCCGGGGCGATCGAGATTACCAGATGCGTTGTTTTTTCCAGCGCATCCCCGATTTCGTCAGTCAGCGCACCATCGAACAGCAGCGGTGCGATGCCGGCCTGGCGCTGCGCCTCGAATTTGTCCGGGGAGCGGGTCGTGCCGAATATGTTGGCGGGCCCCTTGTTGGCACGGGCAAAGGCCTTGCCGGAATAGCCGGCGCCGAAGATGAAGACCTGTTTCTCGCTCATGCATGCGTCCTGGTTGGCCGCGCCAGACGCCATTCGTCGCGCACGGCTGTATCGGTCTCGGTTTTCAGGCCGATAGCTGCCCGTTCTGAATATTCGGCATCAGGCACCAGCCGCGCCAGCGCCCATATTGCCGCGCCCCGCACCAGCGGCGAGGCATCGTCCAGCAAGGCACGCACGCTGACGGCAAGCGCGGTGTCGCCGGAATTGCCGGCGGCGATCAATGTGTTGCGGACAAAACGATCGCGGCCGATGCGTTTTATCGGCGAACCGGAGAAGAAAGCGCGGAAGGCCGCCTCGTCCAGTTGCAACAGCCGGCCAAGCGGCGGCTCGCGCAATTCATCGCGCGCGGCGAGCTTGGCCTCCGAAGCAGCCCGGGCGAACTTGTTCCACGGGCAAACGGCCAAACAATCGTCGCAACCATAGATGCGGTTGCCGATCTTTTCACGGAATTCATGCGGGATCGGCCCCTTGTTCTCGATGGTGAGGTACGAAATACAGCGCCGCGCATCGAGCCGGTAGGGCGCCGGAAATGCATCCGTCGGACAGGCGTCGAGGCAGGCACGGCAGGAGCCGCAATGGTCGATCTCCGCCTTGTCGGGCACCAGTTCGGCGGTGGTGAAGATCGTGCCGAGGAACAGCCAGGAGCCATGCTCGCGGCTGACCAGATTGGTGTGCTTGCCTTGCCAGCCGAGACCTGCGGCTTCCGCCAGCGGTTTTTCCATCACCGGTGCGGTGTCGACGAACACCTTCACGTCGCCGCCGGCACGGGCAACGATCTTGCCGGCGATCTCCTTCAGCCGGCCCTTCATCACCTCGTGATAGTCGCGGTTCTGCGCATAGACCGAGATCGCGCCGCGGTCGCGCTTGGCCAGCACGCCGCGCGGATCATGGTCGGGACCGTAATTCATCGCCAGCACGATGATCGAGCGGACCTGCGGCCATAGCACCGTCGGGTCGCCGCGGCGTTGCAGTGTCTCGGCGATCCAGTCCATCGAGCCGTGAAAGCCGTCGGCGACAAATTCGGCCAGCCGCGCCGGCGCAACCGGGATCGCATCGGGAGAGGTGACGGCGACGGCATCGAAGCCGGCGCGACGCGCCTCCGCGTCGATCAGCGTGCGCAGTTTTGCGGCGTCAGAAGTCGAGGTCCGCATAATGCGACACCGGCGACAGGCCGCGTACGCGGTCGGTCAAAAGCGGCCGGAAGGAGGGCCGTGACTTGACCCGCGTGTACCATTCGCGCGCTGCAGGATGCTCGCGCCAATCGATCTCGCCGAGATAATCGAGCACCGACAGCGTCGCGGCAGCGGCCAGATCGGCATAGGTAACCCTGGAGCCCGCCAGCCAATGGCGAGTGCCGGCCAGCCAGTTGGTGTATTTCATGTGCTGGCGGATGTTGGCGCGCGCCGCACGGATCGCGCCTGAATCGGGCGAGCCGCCGCCCGCAACCTCCGGCATCACCGGCTTCAGCACCCGTTCGCGCACCAGATGGCGGGTGATTTCGCTTTCGGCCTTGCTGAGATACCAATCGATCAGCCGGCGGATTTCGGCGCGCTGCATCGGATCTTCGGCAAACAGCCGCTTGTCGCGCTTCAAGACACCGCGCGTTTCATCGAGATATTCCGATATGACGGTTGCACCGACGATCGGCACGTCGCCTTCGGCCAGCAGGATCGGCAGTGTGCCGGCCGGGTTCAGCGCCAGGAACTCCTTGCGTCGGGTCCACGGCTTTTCCTCAATCAGGGCCAACTCCTCGCCATACTCGCCGAAAGCGAGGCGGACGAAGCGACAGGTGGCGAACATGGGATGGTGGAAAAGCGTCAGCATGGTTCCGCGATGATAAAGCGCACTGGCGAATCGAAGGGCGCACCGGTAAGTCTTGGCCGCCCGGTTAGCGGGCCGTCAGGGTGTTGCGACCTATAGGGGGACTTGCACGCCATGACAAGCAAGCCGTTCTGTCAGCCGTCACGCCAATCCCGAGGTAGCCATGGAAAGCCAGCCATTCGTCGAAGCCCTGCTGCTCGGCCTGCTGGAGGGGCTGACCGAGTTCATCCCCGTCTCATCCACCGGCCATATCCTGCTCGCCGGCCATTTCCTCGGCTTCCATTCGACCGGCAAGGCCTTCGAGATCCTGATCCAGCTCGGCGCCATCCTGGCGATTCTCAGCGTCTATTTCCGCCGGCTGTGGCAAATGCTGGTCGACCTGCCGCATGACCGGCTGACAAGGCATTTCGCCATCGGTGTCCTCATCGCTTTCCTGCCGGCGGCGATCATCGGCGCGCTGGCGCATGATTTCATCAAGGCGGTGCTGTTCGAATCGCCGCGGATGATCTGTATCATGCTGATCATCGGCGGCTTCGTGCTGCTGGCGGTGGACCGCATGAACCTCAAGCCGTTCTACCGCGACGTCGAGCGGTTCCCGACCCGGCTTTACCTGCAGATCGGCCTTTTCCAGTGCCTGTCGCTCGTTCCCGGCACGTCACGCTCGGGTTCGACGATCGTCGGCGCGCTGCTGCTGGGTGTCGACAAACGGGCGGCGGCCGAATTCTCCTTCTTCCTCGCCATCCCGACCATGGTCGGCGCCTTCGCCTTCGACCTGTTCAAGAACCGCAACGTGCTGAGCAGCGCCGACCTGCCGATCATCGCCGTCGGCTTCGTCGCCGCCTTCGTCACGGCGCTCATCGTCGTGCGCTTCCTGCTCGATTACGTCTCGCGCAACGGCTACTCGCTGTTCGGCTGGTGGCGGCTGGTGGTGGGTGGTGTCGGGTTGGTGGCGCTGATGGTTTGGGGGTGAGCTTACCCTCCCCCTTGTGGGGATGGTGAGCAACCTCAATTCCTTCCATAGAACGCATTCTCGACATGCACCGGCCAGCGCCAGGGCAGCACCGCGACCATGTCGAAGCGCATCGACAGTTTGCCGTAATCGGACTGGCGCGACAGCCAGATGTCGGCCGCCCCCTCGATGCGGCGCTCCGATTCGTGGCCGATCGCCTCCATGGCTTCCATCAGCGTGCGCCGCGCCTTGACCTCGACGAACAGCACGAGGTCGCCGCGGCGCGCGATCAGGTCGATCTCGCCGAAGCGGGTGCGGTGGCGGCGCGCCAGAATCCGGTAGCCCTTCAACACCAATGCTGCCGCCGCCAGCCATTCGCCGCGGTGGCCGCGCCGATAGGCTTTTTGGCGGCTGGCACTCGGGCGCTCAACCACCGTCGCTTTCTCCAGAAGCATGCTTGAGTTCGAGAAGCCGCCGATACAACGCCTGTTTCTGGCCGCCGATCATTTTTGCGGCTTCCGCCGCTGCCTTGGAAGCCGGCATTTCGCCGGCGAGCGACAGCAACAGGCGGTCGATGTCGGCCGGTTCGTCGGCCTTGGCCTCGGCCGGACCGACGCAGACGACGATTTCGCCCTTTGGAGTATCGGCCGCCGCATAATGGTCGGCCAGCGCCTGCAGCGTGCCGGTGCGCATCTCTTCAAAGGTCTTGGTCAATTCGCGGCCGATCGCGGCCTTGCGCTCGCCGCCAAGCGCCTCGACCATGGCGGCAAGGGATTCGGCCAGCCGGCGCGGTGATTCGAAGAAGATCAGCGTCGCCGGCACAGCCTTCAGTGCCCCAAGCCGCGTCAGCCGCTGCCCTGATTTGACCGGCAAAAAACCGGCGAACAGGAAGGCGTCCGACGGCAGGCCGGATGCGGTCAACGCCGCGAGCGGCGCCGACGGGCCGGGAATCGGCACGACGCGAATGCCGTGGTCGCGCGCCTCGCCGACCAGCCGGTAGCCGGGATCGGACACCAGCGGCGTGCCGGCGTCGGAGATCAGCGCCACGCTCTGTCCGGCCTGGAGCGCGGCGATCAGCTTCGGCCCGGCCTCGCCGGCATTGTGTTCGTGATAGGCCGTGGTGCGGCGGCGAATGGCGTAGCGGTCCAGCAGCACGCGCGACACCCGCGTGTCCTCGCAAGCAACGATGTCGGCGGCGGCCAGCGTCTCCAGCGCGCGCAGCGTGATGTCGGCCAGGTTGCCGATCGGCGTCGCCACCAGATAGAGCGCCGGCTCGAGCGGTCGGGCCGCGATTTCGGTCTGCCCGATCACATAGCTGCGCTTGCCCGTTTCGCCGGTCACTGATGCCTTCTCCATTCAGCCCTGTTTGGCACGGCCAGCGTCGGCTTGCAAAAGCTGACGTTGCGCCTCGCTCGCCATTCCTTTGCCACAGTAGGGAACGAAACCGGCTACGGCGGATTTACCCCCTGATTCCCGAGGAGGACAGGATGGATAGCCTTAATATGCAGGACGCTTTCGAGCCCTATCGGGCCGAGCGCAACCGCGTTGCCGTACGCAAGGACAAACGCCTCCCCGCGAAGACTGACGCCAGCCTGGCCAAGCAGGCCTGCTTGCCCACGAATGTCAGGCTTTCCGACAACAAACCCGACAACATGACGGAGCACTGACCGGACGATGCCCAATCGCTTCGATATCTTCATCACCCGTCTTGAAACAAAAAACGCCCGCAACGACGTGCCGCTACATCCGATAGGCGACCAGCACCGCGGACGCCGCGATAAGGGCGACGCCAAGCCAGTCCGCTCCGGAGAGTCGCCCGCCGAGAAAGGCCGCGGCAAACAACCCCACAAGCACGACGCTTAGAGCATCTCACCGTTTCGCGGTAACGGCGAGCCGCTCCAATTCTTTGCTTATCGCGCTAGGTCCGCCACGACGGCGTCAAGCACGATCATCCCGGCCGGCGTGGCGCGCAGCCGGGCATTGCCGATCGGCGCCACTAGGCCCTCGCCCTGCAGCATCGAGAGTCGCGCGCTCGACAGGCCGCGCCCGGAGAACGCCTCGTAGCGGGAGAGGTCGATGCCCTCGGCCAGCCGCAGGCCCATCAGCAGGAACTCGTCGGCTTCTTCCGAACGCGTCAGGATCTCGCCACCGGTGACGCCATGGCCCTTGGCCTCGACCAGATTGGCCCAGGTTTCCGGCATCCGCTCGGCGATCGTGACTGTGCGGCGGCCGTTCTCGACGAAGCGGCCATGGGCGCCTGGCCCGACACCGACATATTCGCCGTAGCGCCAGTAGGTCAGATTGTGCCGGCTTTCGGCGCCCGGCCTGGCGTGGTTGGAAATCTCGTAGGCCGGCAGGCCATGCGCCGAGGTAATCTCCTGCGTCAGCGCATAGAGGTCAGCGGCGTGGTCGTTGTCGGGGATGACGAATTTCTTCGCGGCATGCAAGGCATGGAACGGCGTGCCCTCCTCGATGGTCAGCTGGTACAGCGACAGATGATCGGCGGCGTGGCCGATCGCCTGTTCGAGTTCGGCCTGCCACGCCTCCGGTGTCTGGCCGGGTCGGGCATAGATCAGGTCAAAGGACAATCTTGGGAAGATTTCCCGCGCGAGCCCGATAGCATGCAACGCTTCCTCGACATTGTGAAGCCGGCCGAGGAAGCGCAAATCCTTGTCGTTCAGCGCCTGTACCCCGAGCGAGACGCGGTTGACCCCGGCCGCCCGGTAGCCGCGAAAGCGTTCGGCCTCGACCGAGGACGGATTGGCCTCCAGCGTCACCTCGATGCCGTCGGGAACGGTCCAGTTCCTAGCCACGGCGTCCAGAACCCTGGCCACCGTTTCCGGCTTCATCAGCGACGGCGTGCCGCCGCCAAGAAAAATGCTGGTTACCTCGCGCGGCCCGGTGCGCTCGCGCATCGTCGCCAGTTCAGCCTCGAAGGCGCTGGCGAAGCGGTCCTGATCGACCGGCTGGTGGCGGACATGGCTGTTGAAATCGCAATAGGGGCACTTGGCCGCGCAGAACGGCCAATGGACATAGACGCCGAAGCCGGGCGTCCGGTCGAGCAGCATGCTCATGACGAACCCAATCGTGCTTGGGCGAACTTCTGGAAAGCGCGGGCGCGGTGCGACAGCGCGGTCCGCTGGCCGGGCTTCCAGCCATGCTTTTCCTCGGCGCTCATCTCGCCGAAGGTTTTTTCGAAGCCATCGGGCAGGAACACCGGATCGTAGCCGAAACCGAGATCGCCGCGCGGCGGCCAGACGAGCGTGCCTTCGGCCTCGCCGCGATAATATTCGGCTTCTCCGTCGGGGAACGCCAGGCAGATGACGGCGACAAAGCGGCCCTTGCGTTGTTCGGCCGAGGCGGCGCCGACTTCCTGCAACGCCACTTCGGTACGTTGCATAGCCATGCCGAAATCGCGCGCGCCGTCAGGGGTTTCCGCCCAGTTGGCGGTGTAGACGCCGGGCGCGCCGTCGAGCGCGTCGACGCACAGGCCGGAATCGTCCGACAGCGCCGGCAGGCCGGTCGCCTTGGCCGCGGCCAGCGCCTTGATGTAGGCGTTTTCCTCGAAGGTGGTGCCGGTTTCGTCGGGCTCAGGCAGGCCGTAGTCCTTGGCCGATCTCGCTTCGAATCCGAACGGCCCCATCAGGTCGGCGAATTCGCGCAGCTTGCCTTCATTGTGGCTGGCGACGACGATCTTCTTTCCATCGAGAGAATGCATCAAAGGCCCCAGATTCGTGGCTCGGCGAATTCGATCGAATTGCCCGAGGGGTCGCGTATATAGATCGAACGGCCGCCCTGCGGCCATTCGAATTCGCTTTCGATGGCTATGTTTTTCGCTTCGAGATGCGCTCTCCAGTCGGCGATTTCGTCAGCGGTCGCCGCAAAGCAGAGATGGCCTTCGCCGACAGCGCCGTGTGGCGGCACGGGCAGCCTCGCGTCGGGCGCCGGCGGGATTTTGGTTGCCTCGGCATTGAAGACGAGCAATACGCCCGGCCCGCAGCGGAAGAACAGGTGGCGGCCATCGACTTTGCCGAAGAGGGTGAGGCCCAGGACGCCGGTGTAGAAGGTTTCCGCGGCGACGAGGTCGGTGACGTAGAGAGCAGATTCCAGGATAGCAGAGGGCGTCACGAGACACCCCCCTCTGCCCTGCCGGGCATCTCCCCCGCAAGGGGGGAGATTGGCAGCTTTGGCGTCACCGCCCGTTCTGCAGCGCTGGCGATTGGCGAAAACCTCGGCGACAGCCGATCTCCCCCCTTGCGGGGGAGATGCCCGGCAGGGCAGAGGGGGGTGTGAAGGATCGCCAACCTCATCAAAACAAACCGAGACTCAGGCCACCGCCATCTGCTGCAAGCTGACCAGGCGCTGAATGCCCTTCTTGGCCAAGCCCATCAATTCCGCGAACTGCCCTTCGGAGAAAGGCTCGCCTTCGGCGGTTCCCTGGATCTCGACGATGCCACCCTTGCCGGTCATGACGAAATTGGCATCGGTGCCGGCCGACGAGTCCTCGATATAGTCGAGGTCGATAACCGGCTGGCCGTCATGGATGCCGCAGGAGATCGCCGCGACGTGGTCCTTCAGCACCTTGGCGACGCTGGCCATCTGGCGGGCTTCCATCCAGCGCAAGCAGTCGTAGAGCGCCACCCAGCCGCCGGTGATCGAGGCGGTACGGGTGCCGCCATCGGCCTGGATGACGTCGCAGTCGACGGTGATCTGCTGCTCGCCCAGCGCTTGCAAATCGACCACGGCGCGCAAGGAACGGCCGATCAGCCGCTGGATCTCCAGGGTGCGGCCGCCCTGCTTGCCGGCGGAAGCCTCGCGGCGCATGCGCTCGCCGGTCGAGCGCGGCAGCATGCCGTATTCCGCCGTCACCCAGCCCTTGCCGGAATTGCGCATCCAGCCCGGCACCTTTTCCTCCAGGCTGGCCGTGCACAGGACATGCGTGTCGCCGAACTTCACCAGGCATGAGCCTTCGGCGTGCTTGGAGACGCCGCGCTCGAAGGAGATGGCGCGCATTTCGTCGAATTGGCGTTTGGAGGGGCGCATTCAGGCTGCTTTCTTGTCATCTTTCGGGAATCTTGGCCGGCTTGTAGCCGCATGGGACGCATGGCGCAAAGGAAAATGGCCTGACGATCCGACGCAGACACCGGGGCGATCTGACACAGACACCGGGTTGCGCGGGCCGTAGCGAAGTCTATATCTTTGGGCCGGAGGTTTTTGGCCGCAATGACCAAGGCAGTCGATCCAAGTTCGCAGGCGCCCGCGCTTCAATCATTGGACATGCGCTCGCGCGACATCTTCCGGCGCATCGTCGATTCCTACCTCAAGGACGGCGAACCCGTGGGATCACGCAGCCTATCGCGCATCCTGCCGTCTTCGCTGTCGCCGGCCACAATCCGTAACGTGATGAGCGATCTCGAGCATCTCGGCCTCATCTACGCGCCGCACATCTCGGCCGGCCGGTTGCCGACGCAGGCCGGCCTGCGTTTCTTCGTCGACGCCTTCATGGAGCTTGGCGATCTCTCCGACGAGGAGCGCCGCGCCATTGAGGCGCAGGTGCGGGCATCCGGCTCGGGCGCGACGCTGGAACACATGCTGACCGAGGCCAGCCAGATGCTGTCGGGCATGTCGCGCGGTGCCGGCCTGGTGCTTGCCGCCAAGAACGAAGTGGCGCTGAAGCACATCGAATTCATCCAGCTTGAGCCGACCAAGGCGCTGGCGGTGCTGGTGTCGCAGAATGGCGACGTCGAAAACCGCGTCGTCGAGCTGCCCGCCGGCATCACCGTCTCGCAACTGCACGAGGCCTCGAACTTCCTCAACGCTCATATCCGCGGCCGCACGCTGGCGGAGGCGCGGGTCGAGATCGCCCGCATCAAGGAAGAGACCAGGGCCGCCCTCGACACGCTGTCGCAGGACCTCGTCGAGAAGGGGCTCGCGGTGTGGGCCGGCGCGGACAGCGGCCTGCCGGCACGGCTCATCGTGAGCGGCCGCGCCAATCTGCTCGAAAACGTCACCGCCCAGGCCGATATCGAACTGTTGCGGCACCTGTTCGAGGACATGGAGACGCAGGACGGACTGATCCAACTGCTCGACCTCGCCGAGGAAGGATCGGGCGTGCGCATCTTCATCGGCTCGGAAAACAAGCTGTTCTCGCTGTCGGGCTCGTCGCTGGTGGTCGCGCCCTATCGCGACAAAGACGCCCGCGTCGTCGGTGCGCTCGGGGTCATCGGCCCGACCCGGCTCAACTATGCCCGCATCGTGCCGATGGTCGACTATACGGCGCAGCTGATTTCCCGCATGCTGCGCTAAGCGTATTGATGTTCAGGTGATGCCGGCCTGACCTGAATCTCAACACCTTAGACTCAAAAAACAAAGAACAAGCAGCTGAGGAGAAAAACAATGGCGCTCGAAGAATTCAAGGCCCGGATCAGCCTGCTGCTCGAGGAGATGGTCAACCAGCCGGAAGACCAGCACGAGATCCAGGAGCAGTTGCGCAAAAAACTGCGGGAAATGCGCGCCATGGGCCTGCCGCTGCCGGCCGATCTCGTCGCGCTGGAAAAGCGTCTCGATGACGATTTCTACGCCGCTGGGACCTGAGGTTAAAAAACCTCCGCTTTCACTTCAACTGATCGTGTGCCGCGGAACAACAGACGAAACCGCTCGTTTGCCCCTTTGCAGCCGTTCACTGTCTGACCAGGTTTGGAGGATTGAATGATCCGATTGGCTGGGCTGGCCCTCTTCGCTGCGGTGTTTCTCGCCGCCGCTGCATTCGCACAGCAAGCGGAGCCCGTATTGAAAGGTGCCGCCGCCTTCGGCGACTGGCGTGCCGACAGGCCCGGTGTGCGCCGCCTGATCAAGCCGAACGATCTGCCAAAACCCGACGTCACCAAATCCGCCTCCAACAGCGCCGGCCTTGCCGAACGGCCGGCAGATGCCAAGCCGAAACTGCCGCCGGGCTTTTCGGCCGAGCTGATCGCGTCGGGCATCGACAATCCGCGCGTCGTCCGCGTCGCGCCGAACGGCGACCTGTTCGTCGCCGACAGCGAAGCCAACCAGATCCGCGTCTACCGCCTCGCCGAGGGCAGCGCGAAGCCGGCGCAGCACGGCATCTTTGCCCGCAATCTCAACCAGCCCTATGGCATTGCTTTCTATCCGCCAGGCAACGACCCGCAATGGGTCTATGTCGCCAACAGCGACGGCATTGTGCGCTTTGCTTATCACAGCGGCGACCTGAAGGCCGCCGGCGACCCGGAGACCATCGTCGACAACATCCCTTCAAGTCATCACTGGACCCGCGACATCGCTTTCTCTCCGGACGGCAAGACGCTTTATCTATCGGTCGGCTCGGGTTCGAATGCCGCGCAGCATATGGGCAAAGAACCGAAGGGCGGCCTCGGCGCCTGGGCGACGTCGCAGCCGCTCGGCGCTGCGTGGGGTCCCGAGGATGGCCGCGCGGCTGTGCTGGCCTTCGATCCCGACGGCAAGAACGGACGCATCGTCGCCACGGGTCTGCGCAACTGTTCGGGCATGGCCGTGCAGCCGGCGACCGGCGCGCTGTGGTGCGTCGTCAACGAGAGCGATGGGCTCGGCGACAATGTGCCGCCGGAATATGCGACCGCGGTCAAGGACGGAGCCTTCTATGGCTGGCCCTGGTACTATATCGGCAACAACGAGGATCCGCGTCACAACGGCGAGCGCCCCGATCTTGCCGGCAAGGCGACCATTCCCGACGTGCTGATGCAGGCGCATTCGGCGCCGCTCAACATCGCCTTCTACGAAGGGAAGGCCTTTCCGGCCGAATACAGGGGCGACGCCTTCGTGGCTCTGCACGGTTCATGGAACCGTGGCAACAGGACCGGCTACAAGGTGGTGAGATTGCTGTTCAGGGATGGCAAGCCGACCGGCGAATACGAGGATTTCATCACCGGCTTCGTCGTCTCCAACGGCGAGGTCTGGGGTCGGCCGGTTGGCGTGGCGGTGGCGAACGACGGCGCGCTGATCGTGACCGAGGACGGCAACGGCACCATCTGGCGCGTCACCCATGACGGCGATCGCTCCTGAGCAATCTTGACACAAACCCCTCACCCGGATTGCCAACGGCGGCGCCAGGCTCTTCTCCCCGGCGGAGACGGTGACCGCGAAGCGGCCGGATGAGGGCGCCTTCTCTGCGTGTTGCAGCGACATCTGGTGCAATGGATTCCGATCCCAGGGAATTCAATCCTGGTCCATTCTATGCGACAAGGCGTTCTGATTTGAGGCCGCAGCCATGACGCTCACCGGATTCCTCGCCTACAGTGCGGCGCTCGGCATCGCCGCCGCCATCCCTGGTCCCGGCGTCACCGCGCTCGTTGCGCGTGCGTTCGGCTCCGGCTTCCGCTCGTCGTTGGCGATGTCCTTTGGGCTGATGGCTGGCGATCTCACCTACCTGACCGCCGTGGTGCTGGGTCTCGCCTTCGTCGCGCAGACCTTCGGCGTGGTTTTCCTGGCTATCAAATGGCTCGGTGTCGCCTACCTGGCCTTTCTCGGCTGGCGCTTCTGGAACAGCGGCATCACGCCCGAGACAGTCGAAGCGAAAAAGGGCAAGGGTGGGCTACTGTCGAGCTTTGCCGCCGGCCTGACCGTCACGCTCGGCAATCCGAAGACGATGATCTTCTACCTCGCGATCACGCCGACCATCGTCGACCTGAAGACCATCACACTTACCGATTACAGCATTCTCGTTGCGCTGACGGTCGTCGTACTTCTGGTGGTGCTGGTGCCGTATCTGGCGCTGGCGGCCAAGGCGCGCTGGTTCCTGAAGTCGCCGCGCGCGCTCAAGGCGCTGAACCGCACCGCCGCCGGCTTCATGGTCGGCGCCGCTGCAGCGATTGCCGCCCGGCAATAGAGGGCTTTTCGGCCAAACCATTTCGCAAACAGGCCTTTGCGGGAAATGCTTTTCCGAGAGGGCGATGTTTTCGACACAGGTCCCACTCGGATATTTTCAGCCGACAGTCTATCTTGCACGGCCAAAGGCCCTATCTTGGCGGCTTGAATTCCACTTGCCTGAAATTCCCCACTTGCCTGAAATTCCCCTTGCCTGAAAATTCTGGGAGCGAAACCAATGAACAAGCCCGTCACCTCTGCCCGTTTACCCGGTCGCGGCCGCGTCTACGATTCCATCACCGATACGATCGGCGACACGCCCCTGGTGCGGCTCGACAAGTTCGCTCGGGAAAAGGGCATCGTCGCCAACCTGATCGCCAAGCTCGAATTCTTCAATCCGATCGCCTCGGTCAAGGACCGCATCGGCGTGGCGATGATCGAGGCGCTGGAGGCTTCCGGCAAGATTTCTCCCGGCAAGACCACGTTGATCGAACCGACGTCGGGCAATACCGGCATCGCGCTTGCCTTCGCCGCTGCCGCCAAGGGCTACAAGCTCATCCTGACGATGCCGGAAACGATGTCGATCGAGCGCCGGAAGATGCTGGCGCTGCTCGGCGCCGAGCTGGTGCTGACCGAGGGTCCGAAAGGCATGAAAGGCGCCATCGCCAAGGCCGATGAGCTGGCCGCGACGATCCCCAACGCGATCATTCCGCAGCAGTTCGAGAACCCCGCCAACCCGGAAATCCATCGCACGACGACGGCCGAGGAAATCTGGAACGATACGCATGGCGAGGTCGATATCTTCGTCGCCGGCATCGGCACTGGCGGCACCATCACCGGCGTCGGCCAGGTGCTGAAGAAGCGAAAGCCCTCGGTGCATGTCGTCGCCGTGGAGCCGGACTCCTCACCGGTTCTGTCGGGTGGCCAGCCTGGCCCCCACAAGATCCAGGGCATCGGCGCCGGCTTTGCGCCCAAAATCCTCGACACGACGATCTATGACGAGATCGTCAGGGTGTCGAACGAGGATTCGGTCGCAAATGCCCGCCTCGTCGCCCGCCTCGAAGGCGTACCGGTCGGCATCTCGTCGGGCGCCGCCCTGCAGGCGGCCATCGTCGTCGGCTCACGGCCGGAAAACAAGGGCAAGAACCTGGTCGTGGTCATCCCGTCCTTCGCCGAGCGCTATCTGTCGACGATTTTGTTCGAGGGGTTGGGGGCGTAATCCGACGGTTCTTCGTGATTAAGCTGGCCCGTTGAATAAACCGCCCGTGGCGTCAGCCACCAGCTTGAGAAATGCCCTGTTTCCGGTGCAAATCGTCACCGGCCCGTGCAAAGCGGGCCGGGGGAGGATTTCATGTACAAGCTCTACACTCGTCGGGGCAGCGGCGGCTTCGTCGTCGAGGCGGCCCTGGCGCTGGCGAATGTGCCGTTCGAACAGATCGACGTGCCGAAGACGGAGCGGCCCGATCCGGCCTTCCTCGACATCAGCCCGTTGAACCAGGTTCCGGTGCTGACTTTGCCGGACGGAAGCTCGATCACCGAATCGGCGGCGATCTGCATCCTGCTTGCCGAGCGTCATCCCAATGCCGGCCTGGCGCCGGCGGCCGACGCGCCTGCCCGCGCCGATTTCCTGCGCTGGATGACCTTCATGTCGTCGGTGCTCTATCCGGCAGTGCTGCGTTTCTATTACGCATACCGCTATACGACAGATGCCGAAGGCACCAACGCGGTCAAGCAGGCAGCCGTCGCCGAGATGGACCGCGGCTTTGCCGTCCTCGATGCCTCTCTCGAAGGCCGTGACTGGCTGGTTGACGACCGCATGTCGGTCGCGGACATCTACCTCGTCATGCTGGTGGCCTGGCATCCCGACGCCGAGAGGGCGCGCACGACCTGGCCTGATATCGAGCGTCTGTGGTCGAAGCTGCGCGAGCATCCCCTGATGAAGACGCTCAACACATCGCATGGGATGTGGCCGGGCTGAACGGACGGCCGGTTGGCGAGTCTCAATTTTTGAGCGCTGCCCTTTTGCCCTGCAGGAACCGGCGCACCGCCGGGTCGCGCTCGAGGCCGATCGCCCGGTCATAGGCTTGGCACGCCTGCGGTACCTGCCCAAGCCTGGCCAGGAGACCGGCGCGGGCTGCCCAATAAGGCTGATACTCATCAAGCCGCTTGTCGTCGCCCAGCACGTAGAGGGCCGCCAATCCAGTCACTGCACCCTCGTCCTCGGCAATCGCCACCGCGCGGTTGATCGCCACCACCGGTGATCCCGCGACAGAGAGCAGCGCGTCGTAGAGTTCGCGGACCGCCACCCAGTCGGTGCAGCCGGTCAGCCGTCGCGCCGCATGTGCGGACTGAACCGCCGCCTCAAGCTGGTAGCGGCCGATGACGCCCATCGTGGCGGCGCGGCGGAGCAGGGATTCCGCTTCGTCGACCAAAGCGCCATCCCACAGCGTATGGTCCTGCTCGGCCAGCGGAACATAATCTCCGGCCGGATCGCGCCGTGCCGCGCGCCGCGCTTCGGCGAACAGCATCAGCGACAGCAGACCCAGCGCCTCGGGCTCTTCCGGCATCAGCGAAGCCACCAGGCGGCCGAGCCAGATGCCTTCGCTGGCCAGATTGCGGCGCCGCGTTTCGGTGCCCGCCGGATCGGACCAGCCTTCGGCGAAGGCGGCGTAGATCGCTTCCAGCACCGTATCCAGCCTTTCGCCGAGTTCGGTCCGCTCCGGAACGCGGAACGGAATGCCGGTTTCACGGATGCGGGTCTTGGCGCGAACCAGACGCTGGCCCATGGTTGCCGGCGACACCAGGAAGGCTGAGGCGATCGTTGCCGCGTCGAAACCCAGCACGGTCTGCAGGATCAGCGGCGAGCGAATGCCGGGCTCGATCGCCGGGTGGGCGCAAGCGAACATCAGCCGCAGCCGTTCGTCGGGAAGGTCTTCGTCAGTCATGCCCGCCTCCATCTCCTCGGCAATCAGCTTGAGATGCTCGCGGCCGGCCTCGCTGGTCAGCCGCCGCCGCACCGCATCGACGCGGCGCCGCCTTGCCACCGCCAGCAGCCAGGCTTCCGGCCTTTCAGGCACGCCGGTTCGCGGCCAGCGTTCGAGTGCCGCGGCAAAGGCGTCAGCCAGCGCGTCTTCGGCAGCGGCCACGTCACGCGTGCGCGCCGCCAGCCAGGCAACCAGCTTGCCGTAGCTTTGCCGGGCGGCGGCTTCGGCGGCCACCCGGGCGATCTCCGAGCGACTGTCCATCACATCATCATCTCTCGGACAGGTACTCGGTCATTTCCCAGATCGGCCGCAGCTCGACAATACCGGTGCTGGCCGCCGGGCAGCGCGCCGCCCAGGCGATCGCGGCGTCGGCATCCTCGGCCTCGATCATGTAGAAGCCGGCAAGCTGCTCCTTGGTATCGGCATAGGGGCCGTCGAGCACGTTGGTCTTGCCCCCAGCCACCCGCACCGAGGTGGTCGCCTGACTCGGGCGCAGCCTGTCCCCTGCGAGCCACGCGCCGGACTTCTTCAAGGCTTCGGTATAGGCACCATAGGCGGCACTCATCTGGTAGGTCGCCTCGGCCGGTGCATTCGCCATCGCGGCTTCGTCGGCGTAGATCAAAATCATGTATCGCATGGTCATCTCCCGTTTTCGAAGGCCGCTTCCTTGCGAGCCAAACGTATGTCGCGCGGCAGCGCGCGATTTCGACAGACAGCTCAAAAAACTTTCGGCTCCGCTGGCTTTTTGCGCAAGCCGCCATCTGTTTCGATCCCTCAACCGTTCGTCTAACGAGCACAATTGCGGGTTGGCATTTGCGGCTCGCTGTCTAAACTCGCCGTGGTCGCACCTGGGAGGCGGTGCGGTGGTCGATTTTTCAGGGAGGACATCCGATGTTCCATTTCAGAACGAAATTCGTTGCAGCCGGTGCCGTGGCGCTCTCGCTTGGCCTGGATGCCGTCTCAGCCAGCGCGCAAGAATTTATCAATGTGCTGACCGGCGGGACGTCCGGCGTCTATTATCCACTCGGCGTCGCATTGTCTGAAATCTACGGCAAGGGCATCGAAGGCGCGCGCACCCAGGTGCAGGCAACCAAGGCTTCGGTCGAAAACCTCAATCTGTTGCAGCAGGGCAGGGGCGAGATCGCCTTTGCGCTCGGCGATTCCGTCAAGCTGGCCGCTGAAGGCAACACCGAAGCCGGCTTCCCGGGCAAGCTCGACAAACTGCGCGGCATCGCCGCCATCTATCCCAACTACATCCAGATCGTCGCCAGCCGCGAGTCCGACATCAAGACGTTGGCCGATCTCAAGGGCAAGAGCCTGTCGGTCGGTGCGCCGGCGTCCGGCACCGAGCTCAACGCGCGCGCCATCTTCGCTGCCGCCGGGCTGAAATACGAGGATCTCGGCCGGGTCGAATACCTACCCTTCGCCGAATCGGTCGAACTGATCAAGAACCGGCAGCTCGACGCCACGCTGCAATCCGCCGGACTCGGCGTCGCCTCGATCCGCGACCTCGCCACCTCCGTGCCGATCAATGTCGTGGCAGTGCCGGAGCAGGACGTCGCCAAGATCGGCGCGCCCTATCTTTCGGTGATCATTCCCAAGGGAACCTATGAAGGCCAGAGCGAGGATGTCGCAACCGCCGCCGTCGGCAATTTCCTCATCACCCGCGCCGATGTCTCCGACGAAACCGCCTATCAGATGACCAAGCTGCTGTTCGAGCATCTCGACCAGCTGGCCGCGGCGCATGCCGCCGCCAAGGCGATCGACCCGACCAAGGCACTCGACGGCATGCCGGTACCGCTGCATCCCGGCGCCGAGCGGTACTACAAGGAGAAAGGGCTGCTGAAGTAGGCGCGTGGCAATCCGACATGTCTTCGCCAGGCGCCCCCCCCCCCCCCGCCCGGCCGGGGGGGGGGGAGGGGGGCGCCTCGCGCTACAATTCGCTCCTTTTGGAGACCGATGGATGAGCGAAGCAACGACAACCGACGGCAAATCCGCCACCTTCCATCTCCCCGTCGCCGAAGAGCAGGTCGAAGGCCTGCCGCCGGGCTTCGGCGACGGCATGGCCGGCAAGGCCGCCTTTCTCATCGCCGTCGCTTTCTCCGTCTTCCAGATCTACATCGCCGCCTATGGCAGCATTCCGAGCCAGGTGGTGCGAGCCATGCATGTCGGCTTCCTGCTGCTGCTCGGCTTCGGCCTGATCGCCAATCTGCGCGCCAGAAGCGTGCCGGCGAAAGCCGTGTTCTGGACGCTCGGCGTGCTCGGCTTCGGCACCGGACTCTACAATTGGGTGTTCTATACCGACCTCATCCGCCGCTCCGGCTTCCTGACCACGCCGGACCTGATCGTCGGCGCAGTGCTGGTGGTGCTGGTCTTCGAGGCCGCCAGGCGGCTGATGGGGCTGCCGCTGGCGGTCATCGCCTTCATCTTCCTCGCCTATTGCTTCGTCGGCAACCATCTGCCGCCGCCGCTCATCCATCGCGGCTATGATTTCGCCCAGCTCGTCGACACCTTTGCCTACGGCACCGAAGGCATCTACGGCACGCCGATCTATGTTTCAGCCGCCTACATCTTCATCTTCGTCGTCTTCGCCGCCTTTCTCGAACGCGCCGGCATGATCGCGCTGTTCAACGATTTCGCGCTCGGTCTTGTCGGCACCTGGCGCGGCGGCCCGGCGCAGGTATGCGTGCTGTCGTCGGCACTGATGGGCACCATTTCCGGCTCGGGCGTCGCCAATGTGGTGGCCAGCGGCCAGTTCACCATCCCGCTGATGAAGCGCTTCGGCTTCCGCGCGGCTTTCGCCGGCGCCGTCGAGGCAACCTCCTCGATGGGCGGCCAGATCATGCCGCCGGTGATGGGCGCGGTCGCCTTCATCATGGCCGAGACGCTGAACGTGCCTTATGCCGAAGTGGTCAAGGCAGCGATCATCCCGGCACTGCTCTATTTCGGCGCCTGCTTCTGGCAGGTGCATCTGGAGGCCGGCAAGGCCGGCCTGCACGGCATGGCAAAGGCTGACTTGCCCAATCCATGGGACGCGGTGCGACAGCACTGGCCGCTGGTGCTGCCGCTGGCGGCCCTCATCTATCTTTTGTTCGCCGGCTATACGCCGATCTTCGCCGGCACGATGGGCCTGACGCTGACCATCGTGCTCATCCTCGGTACGCCGCTGGCGGCAGCGATCGGGCCGCTCGCCTTCCGCATCGTCTTCTGGCTGGCGCTCGGGCTCGCCGCGGCTTCGTTCATGAAGTTCGGCGTCAACCTCCTCGGCCTCGTCATCGCCGCGCTGATCGTCGCCTGCTTCACCTTCAGGGGCGGGCGCGAGACGCTGCGGATCTGCGTCGACTCGCTCGCCGAAGGTGCCAAGAACGCGCTGCCGGTCGGCATTGCCTGTGCCATCGTCGGCATCGTCATCGGCACGCTGACGCTGACCGGCATCGCTTCGACCTTCATCGGCTGGATCATCTCGATCGGCGAGAACAATTTGTTCCTGTCGCTGGTGCTGACCATGGTCACCTGCCTGGTGCTCGGCATGGGCATTCCGACCATCCCCAACTACATCATCACCTCGTCGCTGGCCGGGCCGGCGCTTTTGTCGCTCGGCGTGCCGCTGCTGGTCAGCCATATGTTCGTCTTCTATTTCGGCATCATGGCCGACCTGACGCCGCCGGTGGCGCTGGCGGCGTTTGCCGCCGCCCCCATGGCCAAGGAGAGCGGCCTCAAGATCGGCATCCAGGCGACCAAACTCGCCATTGCCGGCTTCGTCGTGCCGTTCATGGCGGTCTATACGCCGGCGCTGATGCTGCAGGACGCTGGTCCGATCGCCGCCCAGTTCGGCTATCCCGTCGAGGTCGCCTACATCGTCACCAAGGCGTGCATGGGGATCGTGCTGTGGGGTGCTGCCGCCGTCGGCTTCCTCATCAGGCGCATGGCGTGGTGGGAGCGCCTGCTGGCGTTCGCCGCCGGCGTGCTCTTGGTCGCGGCGGTGCCACTCACTGACGAGGCCGGCTGGGCGCTGTCGCTTGCTTGGATCGGCTGGCACTGGTGGCGGGCGCGGCAAGCATCGATCTCCGCATGAGCCTGTGCATCCTGGCCGCCGGCAAGACGGTGACGCTCTCGGTTGCCGCCTTCACGCTGTCCTGGATGCATTCGGTTGAACGGACGCGCTGGGAGGAGGGCTGGAAGGTGACGCCTTCCGGCCTGCAAGTGGTCGAGGCGCGGATCAAGGGCTCGGGCGCGGGCATGGAGCCGCCGGAAGGCGCGGTGCTGCGCGACGGCTGGTGGGTCTATGCGCCTGATGTAGGCCCACAGCGACGCCTCGTGCTCGCCGCCTCCGGCGCGACCGGCGACGGCTGGATGCTGTGCACGGTTCAAGGCTGCCGTGAACTCGGCAAGGTGGCTGGTGCCTCCATTGTGCTGGAACCATGCGGGTCGGACGGCACGAGCCAGCCCGATAGCGCACGATCAGGCCGGTGAGCGGATGGGAAATCTCGACATGGAAGTCGAAGCGGCCGTTTTCGACGGCCTCGTGAAATCTCCTGCCGATCTGACCCCCTAGCCAATCATTCGTCCCCGCAGCTCGGTGGAAGGAATGTCGCAACTGTCCTTCCTGCCGAACAGGGCGTAGCGGTTCTTGGCGATGCTGATATAGAGCCAGTCGCGCAGCGGGCGCGGCAGCAACAGCAAAGCCTTCATCGCCCGCCAGGGCCAGCCGAGTTCCGACATGACGGCGACAAAACTGTCGAGCCGCGTGAAGGCGACGCCGTCGATCAGGACGAGATTGGTTTCGTAGGAGTCCGTGCGCAGCCCGTGCTTTCTGAACAGCGCTTCGCCTAACGGCGATTGCGCGGTGGCGAAGCGGAAGCGGCTTTGGCGGTCAAGCCTGACCACCATGCGCACGAAGCCGGAGCACAGCACGCAGACGCCATCGAAGACGATCAGCGGACGGCGTGCATCGAAGGATGTTTCGGAAGGACTGCTTGACTGGGGAAGGTCGGTCACGCGGGCCTCGGCTGCTTGTGCCCTATGACACTAAGCCAGCCGGAGGCGGCATCAAAGCCGCGGCGATGTCGCACGCCGCCTGTCGGCGAGAGCGGGACGCTCGGAGCGATAGGTGGTGGCGCGGGTTGAGGCGGCGGGCCTGCAGATCCGGCTGTCGTGGCGGCTCTCGAAAGTCATGATCAGTGCGCGCCCAGCGAGCTGCCGCGACGGGCGCAGGCCGGGCCGGGGCCGCGCATGTAATAGCGCTCGGGCCGATAGGTCGGCGCGACGAATTCGCGGATGACGGCGGCATAGCCGATGAGGTGCGCGAGGAAGTTCATTTACCTGGTCCCTGTCCCGTTTTCGGATGTCCCTTCCGAATTGCGGTCATCATAGCGTCGAGGCGTGAATAGTCGGTGAACGTGATGTTAAGATCTGGTCGAAAAGGCCTTGCTTCGTGGCTGGAATGCGGCTGATTCGGGGTCTTTCCGTGCAGTTGGTCGGCATTCCGGCCAACGTGACTTTTGCATCACATATGTTTCGTTCGAATGCCGCCTGCGCGCGATTCTGTTTCAGCTTTTGCCGCGCCTGGGAAATTTCCGTGCTGGCGCGACCATCCCGGAAAGCGGCCTTCGCGTCGTCGACGTCGCGCATGGCGGAACTGGAGCGGCCTCTGCCCGTTCATCTTCATCCGGGTTCTGGAAGGGAAGATATCATGGCGCCGCGCCCGGCCGGGAAAGGCCATCCGAGGCTGTCGCTGGGCCCACGGCGAAGGCGGCCCCCAAGCCTTCGTTCGACCTGATGAAGAAGAGCCTGCCGTCGGATGCCGGGCCTGCGAAGGCCGGCGCGCCAAGTCAGCCTGAGGACATCAAGAGATGGCCAGCCTCGAACAGTATCATTCCAAGCGCGATTTCAAGAAGACGGCTGAACCGGCCGGCAAGGTTTCTCGCGACAAGAAGTCCAAGGCTGGCGGTATCTTCGTCATCCACAAGCACGCCGCGACAAGGCTGCATTACGACCTTCGCCTCGAACATGCCGGCGTGCTGTGGAGCTGGGCGGTGACGCGCGGCCCGAGCCTCGACCCGCATGAGAAGCGGCTGGCCGTGCATGTCGAGGATCATCCGATCGACTACGCACCGTTCGAAGGCACAATCCCCAAGGGCGAGTATGGCGGCGGTTCGGTCATCGTCTGGGACGAGGGCACCTGGGTCCCCGAGATCGACCCGGCCAAGGCGATGAAGAAGGGCCATATCAGCTTCGAGCTCAAGGGGCACAAACTGCACGGCCTTTGGCATCTGGTGCGGCTGAAGCCACGCGCGGGAGAAAAACACGACAACTGGCTGCTGATCAAATCGGACGATGCCGCGGCCCGCCCAGGTGAGGACATTCTCAAGGAGGCACCGGAATCGGTGAAGTCGGGCCTGACGATCGAAGAAGTCGGCGAAGGCAAGACCGCCAAAGGCAAGGAGCCAAAGGTCTGGCATTCAAACAAACCGGCCGTCGGCAAGGCGAAGGCCGGGGGCAAGAAACTCGACTTCGTCGAGCCGCAGCTGGCCACGCTGGAGCGGGATGCGCCGCCGGGCAAGGACTGGCTGCACGAAGTCAAGTTCGATGGTTATCGCATGCAGGCGCAGATCGCCGGCACCGATGTGCGGCTGCTGACCCGCACCGGTCTCGACTGGACCGCAAAGTTCGGCGACGAGATCATCGCTGAACTCGCCGGACTGAAATGCAGCGACGCCATCATCGACGGCGAGATCGTCGTGCTGGCCGACAGCGGTGTTTCGTCCTTTGCGCTGCTGCAAGCCGATCTCTCAGCCAGGCGGACGGATCGCTTCCTCTACTATGTCTTCGACACGATGCGCCTTGACGGCAAAGACCTGCGCGCCGAACCATTGGTCGAACGCAAGCAGGCCCTGCGGGACCTGCTCGGCAAGCAGCCGGAGTATGCAGCAGTTCGTTTCAGCGACCATTTCGCCGAACCCGGCAACATCATGCTGGAGCATGTCTGCCGCATGGGGCTCGAAGGCGTCGTCTCCAAGCGCGCGGATGCGCCCTATCGCAGTGGACGCGGCCCCACCTGGGTGAAGTCGAAATGCACGGCGCGGCAGGAATTCGTCATCGGAGGGTATTTGCCGTCGGACAAGACCGGACGCGGACTGCGCTCGATCCTCGTCGGCTTCCACGAGGGCGGCAAACTGCATTATGCCGGACGCGTCGGCACCGGCTTTTCCGGCAAGGGCGCCAATGAGCTAAAGGCAAAGCTGGACCGGCTGAAGGCGACTGCCTCACCCTTCTCCGCCGCCGTGCCGAAGGGCAAGGGACTGGTGTGGGTCAAGCCGGAACTTGTCGGCGAAGTGGAGTTTCGCAGCTGGACGTCCGACCGTATAATACGCCATGCCTCGTTCCAGGGACTGCGCGAGGACAAGCCGGCGGAGGAAGTCGTGCAAGAAAAGCCGAAGGCGTCGACAGGCGAGGCATCGACAGGCAAGGGCGCGGCCAAGGCTAGGTCTGCGGCCGGCAGCGCGGCCAAACCCTCCGGGTCGATGACGACCACGATCAAACTCTCGCATCCCGACAAGCTGCTGTGGCCCGACGAAAAAATATCCAAGCAAGCGCTGCTCGACCACTATGCGCAGGTGTGGCCGCGCATGCAGCAGTTCGTCGTCAACCGGCCGCTCAGCCTGGTGCGCGCACCGGACGGCGTCGGCGGGCAACGCTTCTTCCAGAAACATGCTTCGGCCGGCATGAGCGACAAGATCGCCCGCATGAAGGACCCGACCGACGGCGAGGAGATCCTGTTCATCCGGGATTTCGACGGCGTTGCGGCACTGGTCCAGTACGGCGTGGTCGAGATCCACATCTGGGGCTGCACAATCGACAAGCTTGAACAGCCGGACCAGATCATCTTCGATCTCGATCCCGATGAAGGCGTCGACGTGAAGGCGGTGCGCGCCGCGGCGCTCGATATCAGGGGCAAGCTCGACGAGCTGTCGCTGCCGAATTTCGTCAAGACCTCCGGCGGCAAGGGCTTTCATGTGCTGGTACCGCTGAAACCCTCGGCGGATTGGGAGGCGGTTAAGCCCTTCGCCCATGATTTTGCCCGTGCGCTCGAACAGGCTGCCCCCGACCGTTACACGGCGACGCTGTCGAAAAAGGCGCGCACAGGAAAGATCTTCGTCGACTATCTTCGTAACGGCAGGGGATCGACGACAGTCGCGCCCTATTCGTCGCGCGCCAAGAAGAACGCCACTGTGTCGATGCCGGTGACCTGGGCCGAGATCGAGGCCGGACTGGCGCCGAACGCCTTCCCGATCGGAGACAAGACGACGCTGAAGCAGCTGGCGCAGGCCGATCCGTGGGCGGATTTTTTCAAGCGGGGGAAGGCGTTGAAACGGGAGTGATCCACCGCACGTAGCGCTCTGTCACGGCCCCCCTCTGGCCTTCGGCGACATCTCCCCCTCGAGGGACCCTCAAGGGGGGAGATTATGCGCTCCGGCGCTTTCGCCAACTATCAACGCTGTAAGGCGAGCGAGACGATGAAACTGCCAATCTCCCCCCTTGAGGGGGAGATGCCCGGCAGGGCAGAGGGGGGCGCTGTCCCACCGGCTCTCACGTCAAAAACACCCTCTCGAAAGCCTGCTTGCCTGGCGGTGAGAAAATGACCGCGCGGCTGTCCTTTTCGCGGCGTGCCCATTTCTCCAAAAGTATCTTGTCGAGAATGGCGGCACCCAGCGTGCCGGCGAGGTGCGAGCGCCGCACGCTCCAGTCGAGGCAGGCGCGGCACACCGGCCTGCGCGGCTTGGTGTAGACATCGATGCCGATGGCGGCGAAATGCGACGCGGCCGCCGGCCCAAGCCTGATCTCCTTGTCGTCGCGCAGAAGAATTTTTCTGGCGACAAGACGGTCGAGCATCGCCACCGCCCGCTCGCCGGCGAGGTGATCGTAGCAGACGCGTGCCACGCGCATGGCGCCGTCGCGGGGACCCGGCCGCACACGCTTCGGCCCGACCGCCTCCGCGACACCGGTGATGGCTTCGATCATGCCCGCCACCTGTGGACCGGCGAGGCCGTAATAGCGATGCCGGCCCTGGCTCGCCACGGTCAGCAGGCCGCCTTCCATCAGTTTGCCCAGATGCGAGCTGGCGGTCGGCAGCGAGACGCCGGCCTCGAGCGCCAGTTCGCTCGCCGTCAGCGCGGTGCCGCCCATCAGGGCATTCAGCATATTTGCCCGCGCCGGGTCGCCGACCAGGCTGGCGACGCGGGCGATGTCGGGTCCTTCACGCATAGTTCGTTCCTCATCGAAGCGTTCCTGTCAGATAACCACTATCCTCCGACCAGATCAAGGAGACGACGATGCCCGCACGAACCGCTTCCCCCCTCAGCACCGCTTCCCGGCCGTCAATCGTTTCCGTTCGTCACCTGCGCACGCGGCTGCTGGCCCCGCTGGTATGACCGCCATTTGCAGCGTCTCGACCTTGCCGAGATCGACGATCATCTGCTGCGCGACCTTGGCCTGACACCTGAAGAGGTGCGCCGCGAATGCGCGAAATCGTTCTGGCAGACCTAGCGGGCCAGGCAACACAATGTTTCGACGCCGCTCGAACTATCGACGCAGAAACCCAAGGAGACCACAATGACCATCACCTGCTTCATCCGCTACGAGATCGACCCGTTCGGCAAGGCGGCCTTCGAGGAGTATGCGCGCAACTGGGGCCAGGCCATTCCGCGCTGCGGCGCCGATTTGATCGGCTACTTCGCGCCGCATGAGGGCTCCGCCACGACCGCCTACGCCGCCTACAACATCGACAGCCTGGCAGCCTACGAAGCCTATCGCGCCCGACTTGCCGCCGATCCCGCCGGCAAGGCAAACTACGAGTTCGCCAAGCGCGAAAGATTCATTGTGAAGGAGGATCGCATGTTCCTGAAACTGGCGTCAGGCCCTCACGCGAAACTGGTGCTGCCGTGATTGCCGTCATTTTCGAGGTCGAGCCGGCGGCGGGCAGGCGCGACGCCTATCTGAGCATCGCCGCCGACTTGCGGCCGCTGCTCGACGGCATCGACGGCTTTCTTTCCATCGAGCGCTTCCAGAGTCTGGTCGACCCGAACCGTATCCTGTCGCTGTCCTTTTGGCGCGACGAGGAGGCGGTCAAGGCCTGGCGCAACACCGACGAACACCGGCAGGCGCAGAAGGCCGGCCGCGGCGGCATCTTTGCCGGCTACCGTCTGCGCATCGCGCATGTGGTGCGCGACTATGGGCTGACGGAACGGGACGAGGCGCCGGCAGACAGTCGGGCGGTGAATGGGTGAGGGTTCTATCTTCGCCCCTGAGGGAGAAGGGAGAACCGCGCTCAAGCATTCCCGATCAGCACACCCGCCGCAAACACCAGGGCGCCGCCCAGCACCACCTGGAAGGCGGCACGAAGGAAAGGGGTCTGCATGTAGCGGTTCTGGACGAAGGCAATCGCCCACAGTTCGAAGAACACCACGACCGCCGCGACACCTGTCGCCGTCCAGAAATGCGGGATGAGATAGGGCAATGCGTGGCCAAGGCCACCCGCCGATGTCATGACGCCGGTGGTGATGCCGCGTTTTATCGGCGAACCACGGCCTGATAGCTTGCCGTCGTCGGAAGCCACTTCGGTAAAGCCCATCGAGATGCCGGCGCCGATCGAAGCGGCAAGCCCGACCAGAAAGGTCTGCCAGGTGTCATGCGTGGCGAAAGCGGCGGCGAAGATCGGCGCCAGCGTCGACACCGACCCGTCCATCAGCCCGGCAAGCCCCGGCTGCACATAGGTGAGGATGAACTGGCGCTGCTCGGCAGCGGCCTCTTCGTCCTTCACTTCGCCAGGTACGTGCTTTTGCTCCAGGCGCTGCGCCAGCGTTTCGTGCCCCTGCTCGGCAATCGCCAGATCGCCGAGCAGCTTTCTGGTCGAGGCGTCGGTGGTGCGCTTGGCCGCTTCGACATAGAACAGATAGGCCTGCCGCTCCATCGCTTCGGCCTGGCTGCGCACATGCTCGATGCCAAGGGGTCTCACCAGCCAGTCAGGCTTGCGCTCGTAATAGCCTTTCACATGCTCGCGCCGGATCAGCGGAATGCGCTCGCCGAACCGCTCGCGGAAAAGCTCGATCAGCGCGTCGCGATGGCCATCCTCCTCCTCGGCCATCTCCTCGAACACTTTGGCCGATTGCGGGAAGGTTTCAGCCAGTCCGTCGGCGTAGGCGCGGTAGATGCGTCCGTCATCCTCCTCGGACGAAATGGCCAGCGCCAGGATTTCCTGTTCGGTGAGCGATTCGAAGGGACGGCGGCCGAAGCCGAAGACGCGGGAAAGCATGAGGAATTCACCCTAGTTTAGAATGGTTCTAAACTATGGTTTGTGATGCCTTCGGTCAATTGCGCGCGGTCAAGAATTGTTGAAACCCCGCACGAGGCAAGGCCTTCATTATCAGTGAATGTTCACCTATATGGCTGGATCAAGCCAAGAACAAGGAGCCAGCAGATGAGGGCAAAACAGCCTCCGCCCCCCTATGACCCCAAGCCCGTTCTCGATCTCATCGCCAGCATCGAGGCCGACCTGCAGCGCCTGAAAGGCCTGGTCGAGCAGCAGGTCGAGAAATTCGATCCCGCCAACCCGCACAACAAGGCGCCGGACGGCAAACTGACCGAGGAAGGCGTCGAGTGCTGCTACCGCATGTTCGACGAGGGCAAGTCGCGCTATTCAGTTGCCCAGCAGATGAAGATTTCATTCGCTGCGGCCACGCACCGGTTCAACAACTGGCGCAAGCTGGGCGGGAGCAAGCGACAGCGGACGCTGTTGGGGTGAGAGCCCGCTTCGCCGCAGGCGAATTGAAAGGTCCGGTGGACCTTTCAAAGGGCTCGAACCGGGGAGCTGCCGTAGGCAGCGGGCCCCCCGGCTGAGCGCTCGACCGCCAGATGTCGGCGGGACAGCGCCGTGACGTTGGCGGTCGTCCCGCAAACTTTGTAACGGTCACATTTTTTCATTGGTGCGCCACATCTGTTTGCGCGCATCATGCGAGGACACCGTCTCTTCCACTGGACCTCGCATGACCACCATGACCCCTCCCGGCATCGCCGACATCCATGCCGCCGCCGCGCTTCTCTCCGGTCTGATCGTCGAAACGCCCTTGATCGAATCGCAGGAGCTGAACAAGCGCTTCGGCGCGCGCATCCTGTTCAAGCCGGAGACGCTGCAGCGCACCGGCTCGTTCAAGTTCCGCGGCGCCTACAACAAGCTGTCGTCGCTCAGCGAAGAGGAACGCAGCCGGGGTGTCGTCGCCTTCTCGTCGGGCAACCACGCGCAGGGCGTCGCGGCGGCGGCGGCAATGTTCGGCGTCAAGGCCGTCATCGCCATGCCGGTCGATGCACCGGCGATCAAGATCGCCAATGTCCGCAAGATGGGGGCGGAGGTGGTACCATTCGACCGCTTTCGCGACGACCGCATGACCGTGATCCGCCCTTATCTCGAAAAGGGCATGGCGCTGGTGCCGCCCTTCGACGACCCGGCCATCATTGCCGGCCAGGGCACGATCGGCCTCGAATTGATGCGTCAGGCAAAAGCGCTTGGCGTCAGCCTCGACGCGGTTGTCGTACCCTGCGGCGGGGGCGGCCTGTCGAGCGGCATTTCCGTTGCCGTCAAGGACGCCTCGCCCGGCACCGCGGTGTGGGCGGTGGAGCCCGAGCACTTTGATGACACCCGCCGCTCGCTGGCCGCCGGCACCAGGGTTTCGAACGAGCCCGGCCACGCCTCGATCTGCGACGCGATCCTGACCGCCGAGCCCGGCCTGATCACCTTCGAGATCAACCGCAGGAACCTCACTGGTGCCATCGCCGTCTCCGACAAGGCAACCGCGCAGGCGATGCGCGACGCCATGGCCTATCTCAAGCTGGTGGTCGAGCCCGGCGGCTGTGTGGCGCTGGCGGCACTGTCATCGGGCGAGATCGCGCTATCCGGCAAATGCGTTGCCGTGGTGCTGTCCGGCGGCAATGTCGATTTCGGCACTTATGCCGAGATCATGGCGGCGGCGTAGCTGGTTCCGAAGCATTGCAGCGGCGCAGAATGATAGCTGCAGCGATCCTTCACACCCGCCGGCTTCCAAGACTTCTGCGCTGCAAAGGCGCCCTGACGCTCAGGGCGGCGTCTAATCCAGCGTTCGCCTGAACCGCACCAGTGCTACGCCGGCAAACAATGCTACGAACATCACCAGCCAGCCGATCTCCGTTGCGACCGCCGGCAGTTCGGCTTCCTTCAGCATCACCGCGCGGATGATGCGCAGGAAATGCGTCAGCGGCAGTATCTCGCCGAATACCTGCGCCCAGCCCGGCATGCCGCGATAGGGAAACATGAAGCCGGACAGCATGATCGACGGCAGGAAGAAGAAGAAGGTGAGCTGAAGCGCCTGCATCTGCGTACGGGCGATGGTCGAGATCGTATAGCCGAGCAGCACCAGCGCCAGCACGAAGATCAGCACGGCACTGAGCAGCAGCGATATCGAGCCGGTGAACGGGATAGCGAACAGAAGCTTCGCCGCCGCCAGCACCACCACCACCTGAACGGCGCCGACCGCCAGATAGGGCAGTACCTTGCCGAGCATGATCTCGAGCGGGCTCGACGGCATCGCCAGAAGGTTCTCCATCGTGCCACGCTCGGTCTCGCGCGTCAGCGCGATCGAGGTCATCATCACCATCGTCATCTGCAGGATAACGCCAAGCAGGCCGGGCACGATGTTGTATTGCGAGATGCCTTCGGGATTGTAGCGCCGGTGCACCACCACTTGGAGCTGGCCAAGCGCTGCCTCGGCGGCCGCCTCCTGCATGCCTCGCGCCCGAAGCAGAGCCTGGCTGGCGACGGTGCCGAGCGTCGAGATGGCGCCGCTGGCTACGGCCGGATCGGTGGCGTCGGCCTCTATCAGGATCTGCGGGCTGTCGCCGCGCTCGACCCGCCGGGCGAAGTCGGCGGGTATGGTGACGACGAAGGCGACATCGCCGCGCGACATCAGGAATTCCGCATCGGCAGCGCTTTGCGAGACGTGGTCGAAACGGTAGTAGCCGGTGGTCTGCAGTGCCGAAACCATGGCCCGCGTGTAGGGGTCGCTGCTCGTCGCCACGAGTGCTGCCGGCAGGCTTTTCGGATCATTGTTGATGGCGTAGCCGAACAGCACCAGTTGCATCAGCGGCACGCCGAGCATCATGGCAAAGGTGATGCGGTCGCGCCGCATCTGGATGAATTCCTTGATCAGCAGGGCGCCAAGCCGGGCGACGGAAAAGACGTTGTTCATGCCATGTTGTCCTTCGAGCCGGACATGAACTGGATGAAGACATCCTCGAGGCTGGTTTCACCAGCCGAAACTTTCACGCCCTTGTGCTCTCTTTCGACATCGGCGAGTGCCGCCTCAAGCTTCTTCTTGTCGGAGCCGACGACATGCAGTGTCGCGCCGAACGGCGCCACCTGGTCGACACCCGGGCGGCCTTGTAGCGTTTCGGCCACCTGGTCGAGCCGCGGACCCTGCAGGACGAATGTGGTCAGTCCGGCATTCCTGACCACTTCGACGACGGTGCCGGTGGCCAGCATCTTGCCGTAGGAGATGTAGCTGATGCGGTGGCAGCGCTCGGCCTCGTCCATATAGTGGGTGGACACCAGCACGGTCAGCCCGCCGGCGGCGAGCCGGTGGATCTCGTCCCAGAACTCGCGCCGGGCTTTCGGATCGACGCCAGCCGTCGGCTCGTCGAGCAGCAGCAATTTCGGCTGGTGCATGATGCAGGCGGCGAGCGCCAGACGCTGCTTCCAGCCGCCGGACAACGTGCCGGCCAGCTGGTTGCGGCGCGTTGCCAGGCCGAGGTCCTCAAGCGTCCTGGCGACATGTTCCTCGACTGGCTTCAGCCTGTAGAGCCGCGCCACGAATTCGAGATTCTCGCCGATCGTCAGGTCCTCGTAGAACGAGAATTTCTGCGTCATGTAGCCGACTTCGCGCTTGATGCGCAGGCTGTCGGTGCGGATGTTGAAGCCCAGCACCGTGCCTTCGCCTTCGTCAGGCGTCAGCAGGCCGCACATGATGCGGATAGTGGTGGTCTTGCCCGAACCGTTGGGTCCGAGAAAGCCCACGATCTCGCCTTCGGCGACCGTCATCGTGACATGGTCGACCACGGCCTTGCCGCCAAAACGTTTGACCAGCCCACGGACGTCGATGGCGTTCATTTTGCGCCATCCGCCAGGTCGACATCGACGATCTGGCCCGGCTGCAGCGGGCCGGCATCGCCCTCCGGCCGCGCCTCGACGAGGTAGACCAGCTTCTGCCGGTTCTCCAAGGAGTAGATCACCGGCGGGGTGAATTCCGGATCGGGCGAGACATAGCTGACGCGTGCCTTCACATCCGGGCCGCAGCCGTCGCAACGGACGCTGAGCAAGGTACCGACCTTGATCGAGGCGAAGGCGCTCTCCGGGATATAGACGCTGAGCTTCACCGCGCCGTCGGGCAGGATGGAAATGACTGGAGCGGTCGGACCGGCCGTGTCGCCGGGATTGCGGATGACATCGTTGACACGGCCTGGCGAAGGGGCTGCCAGCACCCGCTTCGACAGCCGCCACTCAGCCTGCTCCAAGGTCGCCTGAGCCTGCTTGACCTGATTGTCGGCAGCCTTGATCGTCTCCGGCCGCGCCGGCAGGCCGCCGACAGCGAGATTGGCACTGGCCTGGCCGACCTGTGCATTGGCCGTCTCCAGCGTCGCCGACGCGGTGTCGAAATCGGCCTGCGTGCCGGCGCCGCGCTTGAACAGATCGGCGGCGCGGTCGTATTTGCGCTTGGCATCAGCGGCCTGGGCGCTGGCCATGTCGAGCTGAGCCTTGAGCACCGCGATCTCTTCCGGCCGCTTGCCGATCTGCAGGTCGGCCAGTTGCGCCTGAGCCTGGGCAAGCCCGGCCTTGGCCTGCGCCACCGCGATCTTCATATCGGCACTTTCCAGCGTCACCACGGTCGTGCCGGGCACCACTCGGTCGCCGCGTTTCACAGTGACCGTCTCGACCTGCGCCACCTCGATCGGCGCCAGCAGCACATAGTCGCCCTCGACATAGCCGACGGCCAGCGGGGGAGCCGGGGCACAGGCACCGAAAAGCTGCGCGGCGAGCGGCAGCGCACACAGAAAGCTCATGGTCTTTGCCCCTTCATCCTTGCCTCTTCCGGGCAGCCAGTATGGCTTTGAGATTGCCCGATGTGACCGCCACCACCTTGGCGGCCTCGGCGGCGCCGATGTCGTTCCAGCCCATACGGCGCATCACCGCCTCGCGGCCGATGCGGAAATAGATGACCTGTCCAATCAGCGTGAACACGATGAGCCTTGTGGCCTCGCTTTCGGCCGGCTCGCCGGTCGCCTGTTCCCAGAGCTGGCACATCCGGCGATGCGTCGGCTCGAAGACGCCATCATAGATGCGGTCGAGGGCTGCCGTCGGATGCGAAAGCTCGCGCAGCACGAACTGCACGATCTCGCCGGCCTGCGGACTGGCCACGACAAAGCCGACCATCCGTTCCAGCGCCGCGAAGAGTTGGGCCTGCGCCGCCTCCGCTCCGCCCGGCATGGGCGCCTGCGCATTGCCGAGTGCCTGGCCGGCGACCGTCTGGATGGTCTCGACAATGAAGTCGGCGGCAGCAGTGCGAAGGCCCTCCTTGCTGCCGAAATGGTAGGCGATCGAACCGATATTTGCTTGCGCCTCGGCCGCGATCTCGCGCGTCGAAGTGCCGTCAAAACCCCGCCGCCCGAACAGTTTAAGCGCCGCCTTGACGAGGGCCGCGCGTGTCGTCTCGGCAGGAGATGCTTCGCGGCGCAGGATTTTGGCATCGGGTTGCTTGATCATGACGACGCACTTTAATCAATCGATTGATTAACGTCAAACTGCGAACGCCAGTTGTGGACGTCATTGTCTTGCCATGGGCGGCGGCAACCGCTTTAGTGCGCGGCCATGAGCAAGGAAGTCGAACGAAAATTCCTGGTCTCCAGCACCGCATGGCTAGAACTGGCCGAGGCGGATATCCGCATCCTGCAGTTCTATCTCGCTGCCGGCCCCGGGCGCACGGTGCGCGTGCGCATCAGCGATGGCACTTCCGCCAAGCTGACGCTGAAATTCGGTAGCGAGGCGCGCGAGCGCGACGAATTCGAATATTCGATCCCGCTGTCGGAGGCGATGGAGATGCTGGATTTCGCCATCGGACGTGTCATCGAGAAGACACGTCACCATGTTAGGCATCGCGGCCATCTCTACGAAGTCGATGTCTTTGGCGGTCCGCTTGCGGGACTTGTGATCGCCGAACTCGAGACACCGGAGGACGTGCCGGACGAAATGCTGCCTGACTGGCTCGGCCGTGAAGTCACCGGTGAGCAGGAATTCTACAACGCGTCGCTCGCCCTCGGGGGGATACCGGAGATCGCCGCATGAGCTTTCGCATCGATCCACGCCTGCCGCTGACCGGCGAGGTCAGGCGTATCCTTGCCGAGGAAATCGGCAAGGCTCTGCATCATCTTGACGCCGCGCGTAGCAGGCCGGAGCAGGCGCTGCACAAATGCCGCAAGCGGCTGAAGAGCGCGCGTGCCTTGTTGCGTCTCGTCCGTTCCGGTGACGAAACATTCTGCGAGACTGAAAACCAATGCTATCGCAACGTCGCCGGCCTGCTTGCCGGTCCACGCGAGGCGACTGCGCTGATCGAGACCATCGACCGGCTGGCGGCAAGCTTTCCCAAGGAGAGCGCCGACGTTGGGCTGGGTGCGGTGCGCGACAGCCTGATCGCGCGTCAGCATGAATTGCACGAAGGCAGCGGGTTCGAAGCGGCGATCGGCGCGGCGACCGCCGCTTGCGAGGAAGGTCTCAAGCGGATCGAAAGCCTCGTCTTGCCCGACCAGCCGGAACAGGCCGCGGACGTGCTTGCCGAAGGCGCCCGCATCACCTTGCGCCGTGCCAGGAAGGCGCTGGACAAGGCCGGATCGCGCGGCGAAGCCAATGACTTCCACGATCTGCGCAAGGCGGCCAAGACTCACGGCATGCATCTGTCGCTGCTCGGCAGGCTGTGGCCGGCCCCGATCAAGGCCCGGCGCAAGGCGGTCGACGAACTGGGCGAGCGGCTGGGCGACCTGCATGACGTGCTGGTGATGCGCGCCCTGCTCGAAGCCGATGAGCGTCCGCTCGGACCGCCCGAAGACACGAAGCTTCTGGGCAAGCTTTTGAAGCGGTCGGAGAAGCAGCTGAAGAAGAGCTGTCTGGCCGAGGCGGCCGGCCTGTTCGGCGACAGCCCCAAACGTTCGACGCGCAAACTGGCGCGCAAGGCGCGCGACGATCTGGCTCCGCCGCCGGAAGACGCGAGTGCCGCGGCTGGCTGACCGACATGCGGCTGGCGCCCGGCTGTCTGCCTATGCTAATCGCCATAGGACATGACCGAGCCCGTCGACACGCTTCTGGATCGACTTGGCCGCTGGCTTGCCGGCCGGCTGCAGGAAGAATCTTCCGGCTACGAACCCTATACGCCGTCCGATGCCGACACGCTGCGCCGCACGCTTGAGCCCGGCGACATCCTGCTGATCGAGGGCAACCAGAAGATCTCGGCGGCGATCAAGTACCTGACCCAGTCGACCTGGTCGCATGCGGCCTTCTATGTCGGCGACGCGCTGGCCGAACCGGAAGACGGAACGGAGCGGCGGCGGCTGATCGAGGTCACGCTCGGCGAAGGCTGCGTCGCCGTGCCGTTGTCGCGCTATCGCACCTACAACACCCGCATCTGCCGGGCGAGCGGGCTGGCGCCGGAGGACCGTGACAAGGTCGTCGCCTTCATGGTCAGCAAGCTCGGCCTGAAATACGACCTCAAGAACATTTTCGACATGCTGCGGTTCTTCTTCCCGACGCCGCCGGTGCCGGTGCGCTGGCGCCGCCGCATGCTGGCCTTCGGCTCCGGCGACCCGACGCGGGCGATCTGCTCGACACTGATCGCCGAGGCCTATGGCCAGATCCGCTATCCGATCCTGCCCGAGATCACCCGTGCGCCCGGCCGCGCTTCGGCGCAGTCGAATTATTCGCGCAAGGAAATCCTGCACATCCGCCACCACTCGCTCTACACACCGCGCGATTTCGACCTGTCGCCCTATTTCCGCATCGTCAAACCGACGCTGGAATATGGTTTCGACTACCGGCAGATGGTCTGGGACGACAAGGCAAGCACAGACGCCGCAGCCGCAAAGGCTGGCGAAATCGCCTCAGACACGTGATGCCCCCTATGGCGCGGCCTACCGCTATCCAGCCGAGGTGCAGGCGTTTCACATGGCGGCCTATATCACGCCGAAACCGCAATAGCACCCCGGTTTTCGGCTCCGTGTTCGACCCAGACATGGACCGGTTCGTCCCGGCCGCGGATGCTCACCGGTCCATGATCGCGCGCATTCAACTGTGTCGTGGGCGATTCCGCCTTCGCGGCCTCAATCAGTCGTGACCCAAAGCAAATATTCGCCTGAAGCTCACGGCAGAGCGACTGCAAACGGCTGGCGACGTTGACGGTGTCGCCCACCACCGCGAAGGACAGATTGCGCTCGCTGCCGACCGCGCCGATGACCACTGCGCCATATTGTGCACCGATCCGAACGTCCAGCGGCGGGTATCCCCTGGACACCCGCTGTACATTCCAGTCTTCGAGAGCGGCGACCATCGCTTCAGCACACTGGATGGCGCGAGTCGCGTCGTCATGGCTGGCTTGCGGAACCCCGAATGTCGCCATGATGCAATCGCCGATATAGTTATCGACGGTGCCATGGTGGTCGAAAACGACCTGTTCCATGCGACGGTGGAACTGACGCAGAAGTTCGAACACTGCTTCGGCGGGATGATCCTCGGAATAGTGTGTGAAGCCGACGATGTCGGCGAACAGCACCGCGATATCCTGCCGGCGGACCGGGCCGAAGGGCTCGTCATCGGTGGCGAGCTGATCGACGACATTGGGCGAAAAATGCCGGGCGAGATTGGCGCGGGCGCGCTCTGCCTTGACATAGTCTTCCGACAGATGTCGGGAACGATAGACGACCAGCGCCATGATCGCGCCGATAATCAGCACAACCAACACGTTGGTCGCCTGCGCAAATGTATCGACGAAATTGGGGTTGAGATAGAGGTTCAGTCGCTCCGTCATCGGCAGCGAATAGAGGTTCGTCGCCGGAATGACGGTTCCCGGATGAGAAATCACCCATCCCACCCCGATCGCCCATGTCAAGGCCGCGAGCGCGCCGAGATAGAGCGCCAATCGTGTCGAAAGGGTCAGCGCGCCAAGGCATACGAAAATCAGCAGGAATTTGAAGCTGCCCTCACGCAGTTGCATCGCGGCCGGCGCGACCTCCAGGGAAAACGGGTTAGGCGTTACCAGCAGAACGGTCAACAGAATGATGTCCAGCGTACCGACGAGGTAACCGATCCACCATCGCGCCGTGCGACGGCGCGCAAAGAGAAACTGGATCAGGCCGACGAGCTGGAACAGCACGAGGCCCGCCAGCACGAAGAGCAGCGAAGCATCCCAGCGGCTGATCAATGAAAAGAAGCAGGAGATCACCGCGAGCGATGCCGTACGGGCCCAGAACTGCAATGCAGCACCCTGGCGTTCTGCGCGCGCCCGCAAATTTTTCAGGCGCGAATAGCGGCGAAGTTCAAGTGTTGGCGCGGTCGGCATAGGATCACTTCGATTTCACGGGGAGGTGTCACGCATTCGGCAAACCCGCCCTCTACAGTCTGGCAAATCAGTGCGCGAACTCTATCATGAATGTGATTTCATTTTTGAACCGCGGCTGCAAAGAGCAAAAATGTCCGGACAAAAGATCTTCGTGAAAACCGAAGCACGACAGGCGGAGGCTTCGGTTTTCACGAAGATCACCAAAAAACCGCAGCGCCCGGCGTCATTCTCTTCATGGATGCGTTCGGCCCGCGGCCGGCGCTGGGCGGCATGGCGGAACGCCTGGCCGCAGGGGGCTATACCGCGTTGGTGCCGGATCTGTTCTATCCCAACGCGCCCTATCCTGCCCGGGATGATTGGCCGTGTCAGGCCGGTAACGGGCGGCGTCCCTTTGCGGGAGCGGCGGGCCGATCGAACGCGCCGGCGTCGCGCGGATGCGGTCCGATTGGCATGATCGCGGGAAATGGCGTTGCACCAAAGGCAAACGTCCATTTGTAGCCGACCAGCCCGTCCTCCGGTGTCGTATGCTGATCGTGATGGGCCAGCAATCTGGCGCGATCGGCCAAATCCTCGGCCTCGCGCCGCACCATCTCCGCCGTCTCCGGACGCATTCGCCTGCTAAAGCTGACGAAGCTCGCTTCGTTCTCGATGTGGGTGATGGCCCAGCCGATGAAATTCTTGTTGGTCATTTCGAACAGCGGCCGCAGCGGCCCTTCGAAATTCCACTGGATCGGCGTCTCGACCAGCAATCTCGCCGACAGACCCCGTCCGAGCGAGATCAGGCCGAGTTCCTCCAGGTCGCGCAGATAGAGAAACATCGAGGCTTCGCTCAGACCTTGCGAGCGCATGATGCCCTCGGGCGTGAACTTTTCCGACAGCATGACGAAGATGAACAGCAGTGCCGGCCGGCCGGCGAGCCTACGCTCGATCTCCGGCGCGATGTGGTTGACGGGCCCTGGCCCCCTGTTCATCGAGCCGAGCACGTTCTCGAGCTCGACGCCTGCAGCAGCGCACATCTCCATCAGCCGGTCGAGCTTGCAGTTGCGCTCGTGGAAGATGCGCTTCACCGTCGGCTCGGAAACACCCATGCGTTCGGCGAGTTCGCGATAGGTGACACCCTTCGCCTTCAGTGTCCGCTTCAACGCGTCGAAGATCAGGCCGTTCATGGAATGCACCTCTTGCCTGCAGTTTCGTATCGACTTTCGATACTAGCGGTAATCTACCTTTCCGGAAAGTATCGAAAATCATAGGCTTCCGTTGTCATCACAGGAGACAGCCATGAACAGCCTCATCCCCACAGCGTTTCTCGCAATCGTCGGTATCGCGGCGGCGCCCGCCGCCGAGGCCAGCGAACTCTGGCGCGCCGCCGGTCTCGAACAGCCGGAATCGGCCCTGTTCGATGCCGCCAACAACCGCATCATCGTCTCCAACATCGTTGGCAATCCGGGTGAGGCCGACGGCAACGGTTATCTCAGCGTGCTGTCCTTGGACGGCAAGACCGTCACCCAACACTGGACCGACGGCATGGACGCACCCAAGGGCATGACAATATCCGGCGGCAAGCTCTATGTCGCCGACATCACCAAGGTCCGCGTCATCGATCTCGCGAGCGGCAAACTCGTCGCCAGCGTCGCGGTGCCGAACGCCGTCTTCCTGAACGACATGACATCGGACCGATCAGGCATAGTCTATGTCACCGACATGCTGGCCGACACAATCTACCGCATCGACGGCGACCGGCCGGAACTGTTCGTCAAGGACGCGGCGCTGGCTTCGCCCAACGGCGTCTTCGCCGACGGTAGCAGGCTGATCGTCGCCTCCTGGGGCAAGGGCATCAAGCCCGATTTCAGCACGGCGGAGCCGGGCGGACTGCTGTCGGTCGACATCGCCAGCAAGGTGATCTCGCCCTTGCCGGGCGCTCAAGAATTCGCCGACCTCGATGGCGTCGTCGCTATTCGTGACACCATCTATGCCACCGCCTACATGACCGGCACGCTCTACCGCTATCGTCCCGGCGGCACACCGGAAGCGGTGGCGCATTTCAAGCCCGGCAGCGCCGACATCGGCACCGACGGCGAGTCGATCCTCTATGTGCCGTTGATGAACGAGGGCGAGGTGGCGGCGCTAAAGCTCGACTGAGAGCCAGATCGGCGCCTCAGGCCGATCTCCGAGACCTTCGCCAACAGCCGTGAGATGGACCGTCATGTCGCCTTTTGGTTCGTTCAACGCCCCATCCTAGCCGCAACGACGTTGCTGGTCGCCATCCGAAAGGGGGTCCGGAGTTGGTCGTTCGGGGCACCAAGTCGCTGGCTCCGCCCAGAGCGAACAGACGCCGCGCAACGTGGTCGGCCGCGCCAAGGCCCCGCCGCACCGCCAGGCATCCAGTCATCCCGGCGAACATCGGCAAAAGCCCACGTCACGGAACCGATCCGCCATGGGCGAATTTCCGGTAGAAGCGGCCTCCCATCACGCTTGCCTCAAAGGCCAGCTCGATGATCCCTTTGCGGCTTGAGCTGAACACCATGACGACGCTCAGGAAGATGACATAGGACGCGACGAGAGAGATCAACAGCGTCACGAAAGTGCCTGGCAGCGATGCCTTCAAGCTGTATTCCAGGACGCCGGTTATGATCGCTGAGGCACAGTACGGCCACAGGGTCTCCAGCAGCTGCCTGAAATCGAGTGGGCCGCGCCTTGTCGCCCCCCACCACAGGATCGGGCCCTGGATGGTGCCCACGCCTATGTAGAAGGCGGCGACCCCGGTTATTCCCCACGGCAATCCGCACACGAAAGAGGCGACAAACAGGGTGGAGCTCAGGGCGCCCCAGTTTCGCATTTCCCTGGTCCGGTCCTGGCTGATGAAAAGCCAGCCGGTGCTGCTGCTGATCGGCGCGAAGATGGCGCCAAAGGCAAGAATGGAAAATACCTGCGAAACCTCCGACCATCGCGGCCCCAGCAACGTGACGATAAGCAGCTGACTGTTGACGATGGCGAATATCACTGCCGGGTAGGTGGCGAGAATTATCAGTTCCAGCATTCGGAAATAGAAACGGCGGTATGTTTCCGGCTCGTTCAAGGTTCTCGCAAGCGAAGGAAGCGCGACTTTCGCTATTGGCGTGGTGATCTGGCTGAGCGGCAGCAAGAGCAGCTTGTATGCCCGGTCATAGATGCCGAGAGGCATCTCGCCGAGGTAGCGGCCGATCAATATGTTGTCAAAATTCCTGGCGAAAAAGTTCAGAAAATTGAAGGACGTTATGTTGGCGCCAAAATTCAACAGATGGAAGTTCTGCGTTTGCAGAGCAGGCCTGCTCGGAACCCATCCGGCAAAGCACCAGGCCAGCAAAAGTGTGGTCAGCGATACCGCTATCTGGCTGTAGACGAGGGCCCAGTAGCCGGAGCCGTTCCAGGCAAAAAGCAGGCCTGTCACGGACCCGACCAGAAAGCTGGACAACTCGACCAGGGCTATTTTCGAGAAGAGAAGCTGTCGATTGAGCAAGGCCATATGCTGGGCGCAGAGACCGCCAATCACAAAGGTCGCGCTAAGGCCCGTCACGATGGGCACGACCCGGGGCTCTCTGAAAAAAGCACCTGCTGCCGGGGCAAGCGCTATCACGGCCAGGCAGATTGCCGCGCTCAGCCCGACATTGACCCAGAAGACGAAGCTGAGCTGCTCCTGGTTGATTTCATCCCTTTGGACCGTGGCTTGGGTCAGGCCGAAATCCGAAAACAGCGCCGCGAATGCGAACAATGGCGCCGCCATCGCCACGATGCCGAAGTCCTCGGGCAGAAGAAGCCGGGCAATCAGGATCTGGTAGCAGAATTGCATCAGAAACTTCAGCGCCTGCGACCCGAAGTTGATGGCCGCCCCATTCACCGAGGCGACCTTGAGTTCGGCCCGTGACATCCGGCTTTCAGAAAATGCAAATCGCTTGACCTGGGCCATTTCAACCAGCGTGAACAGTCGTGATTTTGTTTTTGGCCTTCCGCAGGATCGACGCGGCGATCCGCCAATCCATCATCCCGGCGGTCGCAAGCGGCAACAACCTCCTCTCGGCGATCAGTGCCTGGGTCTTGTACTCGGCCGACAGGCGCTTCATGGCGCGAATGCGCTCCTTGAGGAGGGAAACGAGTCTCGAATTGCCTGATAACCGTCGATCGAGCAAAAGCGATTGCGACTGATCCACCTGGCCGTCGTAGTTCACCTTCGTCCTGCTCCAGCCGGCGCCTCGGTGGGTGTACAAGTAGCCGCGAAAGTCGCTGGCCACGTATTTTGCGCCTTCGAGCAGCGCATCCGTCACAAAAAGAAAGTCCTCGCCATGACGAGAATTGGAGGGGTAGCGCAGCGATCGATCCGCCAGGAAATTTCGCCTGAAGACCGGTTTGAGCAGACCCCAGTCCGTGTCGACGCCAAAGGGCCTCGCATGCGCCAGGAACGTCTCGATGTCGATCAGCGTCGTATCTTTGGTGAACGCGATGGTCGCGGGACTGGAGGCGTCGCTTGCCGGATCGTAGTATGAGAACTTGTCGGTGACGATATCGGCGTCTTGTGCAGCGGCAATCTCGACAAGCCGCTCCATCCGCCCGGGCGCGTACGCATCATCGGCATCCAGGATTGCGATCCAGTCGCCTCTGGCAGCCTCCAGGCCGGCATTGCGGGCGGCTGAAGGTCCGCCATTCCTGGGCAGGTGAACGACTTTGACGCGGCTGTCCTGCCGCGACATTGCTCCGGCAACCTCCAGGGTTGCGTCGGTCGAGCAATCATCGACGACTATGATCTCGATAACTGCATCCCCCTGCGCCCTTGCGGAATTGACGGCGCGTTCGAGAAACGGAACCGCGTTGTAGGCGGCGATCAAGACCGAAACAGTAGGGCGTGCAAAGGGCGGTTTCTGGGCAGGGAAACGAAAATTAGCGTTCATCGGAAACCTCCGGGGAAACGAACCCGGTGGATCCCGCCAATTCCCGGGTTCTTGAGAAAGCCGCACCTCCCTATCAGCCGTCGCTGAGATCAGGATTAGGCCGCGATGAAGCGAAACTGAAATTGAAGCCGAAGCCTCACGCTGTGCCGATCAGCAGGGTTGTGCCTTCAGGCTTGCGGCAACGTCACCGCGACGTGAAGGCCACCGCCGGGCGAAGGCGTGCTGAGGGCGATGTTCGCGGAAAGGCGCTCGACGATGCCCGAGACGATGGCGAGGCCCAGTCCGCTTCCTTCCACCTCGGGCACATTCACGCGATAAAACCGGCGGAATACCGCCTCGCGATGCTGAGGGGCGATGCCTGGGCCGCTGTCGGTGATTGAAAGCGCCCAGGCGCCGGGCTCAGGCGAGATCGAGACCTTGATCTTCCCGCCAGCCGGCGTGTACTTGATAGCATTGTCGATCAGATTGCCTATCAACAGGCGAAGCATGGGTTCGTCCGTTTTGACCTCGGCTGCCTCGGCTCCGTCGAGCGAGACATCATGCCGCTTGAGCGTGATGATCGTGCCGAACTCGGCGATCACCGATGCGGTGACATCATAGAGTCGGACCACTCTCAGCTCGACCGGCTGATGGCTGATGCGCGCCGCCTCCAGCATCTGCTTGACGAGGCGGGTGGCCTTGTCGTTGCTGGCCGTCAGGTCGGCGAGGATCGTCTCCCGCTCCGTTTCGCTGTCGGCATGCGCCAGCATCTGCAGCAAAAGCTTTATCCCGGCATGAGGCGTTCGCAGCTGGTGCGCCGCCTGGTCGGCGAAGCGCCTTTCCGCCGTCAGCGACCGGTCGAGCTTGCTGAGCAACTGGTTCACCGACATGCCCAACGGAAGCAGGTCGCGCGGCAACGCATCGATCGCGATGACGGAGAGGTCGTCGGGCGAACGGCTGCGGATCTGGCGGACCAGGCCGTGAATGGGTCCCAGGCCGTTGCTGATGCCATACCAAACCAGCAGCCCGATGACCGGCACCAGCACCAGCAGCGGAAAGAACAGATTGAGCATGATGTTCGACACCAGCGTGTCGCGAAGGGCTCGCTTTTCGCCGACTTCCACGACGATGCCGGTGTTCGGGATCGGCAGCGAATAGACGAGCCATCGCTCGTTGGCATAATTCAGCTCGGTGAAGCCGGCCCTTTGGACTGGAACGCTCTCGGGGAAGGCGCCGTTGGTGAAGATACGGATCCTGCCGTCCTTCCACAGGCGAAATATATGCGCGTCGGCGTAGTCGTCCGCCTGATCGTTCATGGCGAGCTGGTTGCCCATCGCAAAGTCCATGTCCTTGACCTGCCTGGGCGGGTGGTTGCCTGGCTCTTCGATCTGATGTTCCAGCAGCGTCCAGAGCACGTTGGCGTCATTGATCAGCTTGGCGTCGTAGATGTTGTCGATCTCGCGCCTGGCGGAGCGGAAGGCGAGGACCCCGATGACTGCGATTGCGACGAGGATCGTCGGCGTTATCCGCAGAAAGAGCTTCCAGGTAAGGGTCAGGCGCCTCATGGCTCGATCATGTAGCCGACGCCCCGGATGGAGCGGATGAAGTCGGCACCGAGCTTTCTGCGCAGATTGTAGATGATGACCTCGGTGGTATTGCTTTCCACCGCGCTGTCGGCGCTGTAGAGCGCGTATTCGATGTCGCTCTTGGTGACGTATTTGCCGGCCCGCTCCATCAGGAGCTTGAGCAGTCGGAATTCCTTGGCGGTCATCGCGATCTGGCCCTCGGCGCCGCGCACTACCATTGCCGCTGGATCCATTTCGATAGCGCCGCTTCTCAGGATGATCTCGGTGCGGCCCTCCCGCCGGCGCATGAGGGCGCGCAACCGTGCCAGCAATTCGTCGAGATCGAACGGCTTCACCAGATAGTCGTCGGCTCCGTTGTCGAGCCCTTCGACCTTCTGCAGGGACGTATCACGGGCGGTAAGCAGAAGAATCGGCACGGCGTTGCGATTCTTCCGCGCCGAGCGCAGGACCTCAATCCCGTTCACCCCAGGCAGGTTGACGTCGAGCACGACCACGTCGAAGGCGAGGTCCTCGAGCCCCGCGATCGCAACCTCGCCATCCTTCATCCAGTCCACCCCATAGGCATGCTTTTCGAGAGCCTTCTTCAGCGAAGAGCCGAGGATCAAATCGTCCTCAACCAGAAGCAGCCGCATGCGATGCCTTTCCGTTGCGGTGAACCGCCTGAATTCCCGATCCGATTGTGAACCAAGGACGCCATCGCGGCATTTTGCGGGCAAAATCAGGTTACGGGCGGGGCGTCTCGTCACGGTTGCGAGAGCAAGCGAGAGGAGGTCCGGCGATGCGGCCGCGACCGTCAGCTTCGGCCCGCGAAACCCCATGGCCAGAGAAAACGAGGTAAGTACCTGACCATGAGAATGATCACGCACCCACTCTCGACGGCGTCATGCATCACCCGGAGGCTTCGATAATCCGCCATCATCACAGCCTTTGAACGGTCGCCGACCGCGGCAAGAGGCAGGCCCGTGACATGCGTGTTCGCGGGGTGCTCGAAAAAGTGGCCAACCTTCAACCCGCGCGGTTCTACTGATCCGAGAACCTGACGCTTACCCCGTGCTGCCGAAAATAGGCCTGCATCAACTTGCGGCCCGAGCGGTTGTTCTGCGCCAGCTTGGTCGGAACGAACACCGCCTGTTTTGTTCCCTCTCGTGCCAGCGCTGCCTTAAGGCTCGCGATATGTACGTCGAGGTCGGCATTATCCGCCCGGAGCGAGGCATAGATGCATTCGATCGCTTCGGCCACGGTCAGTTCGCTCACAGGGGTCGTCCTTTGGTTGGTTAGGCGGGCGGCGGCTTAGCACAGATTCGCGGCGCCGCCGATACCGATGAGACCGTCAGTGCACAGCGCCCGGGTTTTGCAAGCGACGACGGTGTCGCTCGAAGTGCAAAGATAGATACCAACCATTGGCGACCGTTGCAGCCTCGCTGGCGCGCTGCTGGTCATCGAGTTCTTAGCGTCCAATCACCAGCAGCCATTTTTCAGGATACTTCCCGAGGATTGCGCGTTAGGGTGTTCCAAACGGGCAGGGGGATAACGCGGTTGGCTATTTTCAAGACCTTCACGACATCGGCATGCTTGCTGTCGGTGGTTTTCCTGCTAACGGGTTGCGGGCATGGGCTGATCAACCGGCTGATCTAGTCTCCCGGCTCTAGTCTCCAGTCTCCTCGTCGCCGTTCGGGCGCTGCCCGCGCCACCGCTGCCATGTACGGGCAGCGAGCCAGCACAGCATCGCCCAGGCGAAGCCGGCGCACCAGCCGGCCAGCACATCCGACGGCCAGTGCACACCGAGGTAGACGCGGCTGATGCCGACCAGCAGCGTCGTCAGCACCGCCAGCGACAACACATAGATCTTCGTCGTTCGCCCAGGCAGAAAGCGCGCTGCCAGCGCGCCGAGCGTCAGATACGTCACCGCCGACAGCATGGCGTGGCCGCTCGGAAAAGACAGCGTTGTTTCGTTGGCGAGATGCGAGACGAGTTCAGGGCGGGGCCGGTCGATGCCAGCCTTCAGCAGGCTGGACAGCACCTGACCACCGGCCACCGCCACAAAGACGAAAAGGGCGGTCGCCGGCCTGCGGATAAGCAAGAGATAAAAAATTGCCGCTGCTACGATCAGCACCACCACGCTGCCGCTGCCCAGGCTGGTGATGTCGCGCATCGCCCCCTCCAGCCAGGGCGGACCGATCGGACTGTCGGGCTGGCCTGCCTTGCGGAACGCGAGCAGGATTTCGGTGTCGAAAGCGTGCGGCGTGGCGGCCCGCGCCACCTCGATCAATTCCTCGAGCCCCCACAGGCCGGCGGCGATGACCAGACCGGCCAGAAGCACCGGGAATTCGACACGGTTGAGCAGAGCGTTCGCGGCGTTCTTCATCGGCAATTCGCCCGTTACAATCGGCCTTGTAGATAGGGTCCGAGCGTGATCAGTGCCACGGCTGCGATTGCCAGAATGATGCCGGTGGCCTGCAACGCGTTGACGCGCTCGCCGAAGAAGACCAGTGCGACGGCATTCACTGAAACCAGCTGGATGACTGCCGACAGGCTGAATGACACCGACATGCCGAATTCGCGGATCAGCCGCAGCATGATCAGATTGCCCAAGGAATAGAGCGCCAGCGTCAGCAGGATCTTGCCAAGGCTCGGCGCAAGGCCCCACTGTTTGGCGGCGGTGGCCGCCAGCAGGAAGATGACCGTCGAAAAGCCGAGCTGAAGCAATCCCGAAAGACTCAATGTTTCATCCCCCTCTCGAAGCAGCTCCCGCCGCGTGAGTTCGCGGACGTTGTTTCCGAAGCGTGCCGGGACGTCAAGCGACCTCGACCGAACGTAGGCCTTGGCAACAGCAAGGCGGAAGCCCAATGTATTGAAATCGCCCAGCCTATCATTGAAGGGCGGTCAGGGGCTCATGATTCGTATTGTTCAAAACTTGGCGCGGCGCTGGAGCGAGCTTTCCCTTGCCCTGCAATTCGTCGTTGCCGGCGGCTTTGGCCTGCTGGCCGTCATGCTGGTGGTGGGAGCCTGGGTGACGGGTCAGATCCGGGATGGCGTCATCCGCAATTCGGCCGCCACGACGGCGCTGTATGTCGACAGCGTGATTGCGCCCCTGCTCCCGGACCTGCGCAAGCAACAGAAGCTCAGCGACTCCGTCAAGCAGGCGCTAGACGAGACGCTTGGCCAGGGCGCGCTCGGCAAGCGCCTCGTATCTTTCAAGCTCTGGAGCCGTGACGGCACAGTTCTCTACGCCAAGGAGACGGCGCTGATCGGCCGCCGCTTCGATCCGAGCGACAATCTGCGTTCCGCCTTCAAAGGCAGTGTCGTCGCCGAATTCAATACGTTCGATGATAGTGAAGGTGAGGAGAAGGCTTCCGGCCTGCCATTGCTGGAGATCTACAATCCCGTGCGCGAGCCGTGGTCCGGCGAGGTGGTGGCAGTCACCGAATTCTATGAGATCGCCGACGACTTCAAAGCCACGCTGGCTTCCGCTTTGTGGTCAAGCTGGCTGATCGTCGCCGGCGCGACGCTGGCGGCCTTCCTGCTCCTGTCGGGCATCGTCCTGCGCGGCAGCCGCACCATCGACGATCAGCGCGGGGCGCTGCGCCGCCAGGTGTCGGAGCTGCAGGGCCTGGTGACGCAGAACAGCGCCTTGCGAGTGCGCGTGCAGCGGGCGTCCCGTCGCGCCACCGCGCTCAACGAAAGGTATCTGCGCCGAATCGGCGCCGATCTGCATGACGGTCCGGCGCAACTCGTGGCCCTGGCGGCGCTGCGCATGGATAGTCCGGTGTTTTCCGGCGATGGCCATTCGGGCGAAAGCCGCTCCACCGAGGTCGCGATGATCCGCAAGACACTGGAGGATGCGTTGCGCGAAATACGCGGTATCTGCACCGGCCTCGTCCTGCCGCAGATCGAAACGGCTGCCGCAAACGACATTCTGCGGCTGGCCGTCAACGAACACCAGCTGAGGACGGGAACGTCCGTGACCCTCACGCTGGCCGGACAGTTGCCAGAGCCCGGCGCGTCGGAGAAGATCAGTATCTATCGGTTCGTGCAGGAAGGGCTGAACAACGCCTATCGCCACGCGCGAGGCAAGGATCAGGCGGTGAGTGCCGGAATGAAGGGTGGCAGGCTTTACGTTGAAGTATCGGATGCCGGGCCAGGCTTCGATCCGGCACGGGACGAGGGCCTCGGGCTCGCCGGCCTCAGAGAGCGGGTCGAAAGCATTGGCGGCCAGTTTGAAACCTTGACCGGGCCGCAAGGCACGCGTCTGGTAATCCGTCTATCGGTCGAGGAGCAAGCATGACTGGTGTCATTCGCATCGCCATTGTCGACGATCATCCCCTCTTCCGCGAAGGTGTGACGCGCAGCCTATCGGAGATCGGAGGCTTCGATATGGTTGGCGAGGGTGCCACGGCGCAGGATGCCGAACGCATCGTCTCGACCGTTCGGCCGGACATATTGCTGCTCGATATTTCGATGCCGGGCGGCGGCCTGGCCGCGGTTGCGGGGATCCTCGCCGGCCATCCCGCCCAGAAGATAGTCATGCTGACCGTTTCGGAGGCCAATGCCGATGTGACCATGGCCCTGAATGCAGGGGTGTGCGGCTATGTGCTCAAAGGCATCGGATCGCGCGCGCTTGCCGATATCCTGCGCAGCGTGGCGGCCGGCGAAAGCTATCTTTCGCCGACGCTCTCGGCTCGCCTGCTTTCGGATCTCCAGTCCCAGCATCCGACCAACGGCAATGCGGACCGGCTGCGGCAACTCACGGAACGGCAGACGGAAATTCTGCGGCTGGTGGCGGAGGGGCTAAGCAACAAGGAAGTCGCGTTGCGGCTGGAGCTGCAGGAGAAGACCGTCAAGCATCACATGACCGGGGTGCTGTCGAAACTCAATGTGCGCAACCGCACCGAAGCGGCTTTGATGATGCGTGAGCTGCGCGACCGCAACCAGTCTTAAACCCCCAAACGAGGTCACCTCCGCCGGGGGCGACGGAGGTGACGTGTGAGGCCGGCCGTTGCCTGTTGGTCGGCTTCACAAGGCCTTGAGACGGCCGACGTCGGCTGGTGTGGCCCGGCGGTCGATGATCGTGCGACCGAGCGCATCCTCCATCCTGAAACGACCGTTCTCGAGCTTTTCCGTTATGCCGTCGGGATGCCGGATCGTGATCTTGTTGCCTGTCACGTCGACCTCGTCGCCGGTCGTTGCATTGACATGGCTCGCGCTGTTGCCGTTCTTACCCTTGTTGGCACCCGACTTGCCGGCATTGCCACTGTTGCCATTCCCGCTGCTGCTGCTGCTGTTGCCGCCACTGCTACCGCTATTGCCGCCACCGCCATTTCCGCCACCGCCGTTTCCACCACCGCCGCCGTTGCCGCCACCGCCCTTGCCGGCCTGTGCGCTGGCGGCGTAAATCGCGGGAACGGAGCCGTGGAAGGCAATTTGATAGGGAGCGATGGTCAACGCCAGCGCAGCCGCGGATCTAAGTGCAAGCCGGCAACAAGGCGTTGTGAGCGATCTGTGCATCCTGATCTCCGTCGATTGAGCCCGGCGCGCCCACCTTCAACGTTGCAGTTGCAACCAACATCGCCGAAAGACGCGGTGCCCGGAAGCGACCTCCGACCGTTGCCGTTGTCACCCAGGACCTTTGCAAGCGCAAGATTGGACTAAAGTCCTAATCGCATGCTATATTAGTTTTGTATGAACGGCGCCGCGATCGCCATCGTCGAGCGGGATACTGGGTTTCCGTGATGCCTGACGACGGCAGACGCCGAACATCAAGTCACCTCCGCCGGGGGCGGCGGAGGTGACTGCGAAGCAGGCCCTTGCCTGGGTGGCCTGCCTCACAAAGCCTGAAGACGACTGTAATCGCGCGCCGTCGCTGCACGTTCGACGATCGTTCGGCCGAGCGCATCCTTCATCTCGAAACGGCCGTTCGCGATCTCTTCGGTGGTGCCATCGGGATGCTGTACTTCGATCTTGTTGCGATCCACGTCAACCTTGTCGCCAGTGGCCGCGTTGACGTGATGGCCGGCTCCGCCATCGTTTTGGCTTTTTCCGGTTCCGGAATTGTCGGTGGTGCCATGATCGTTGCTGGCGCCGTCGTCGCCGCCACCAGACCCGGAATTTCCGCTGTTTCCGCTGCCGCTTCCGCCGCTTCCACCAGCGCCACCATCATGTCCGCTATCCTTGGCGTGTGCGGCTGCGGCAATGAGGCCGGACGCGGAGCCGTTGAAGGCGAGTTGATAGGGGGCGACAGCCAGCGCCAATGCCGATGTCGCTCTCAGAGCCAGCCAACGAAAACGGGTGGGGGTCGATCCGCGCATCACGGACCCTCCTATACATCAGGCCGATGCCGGCTTTGGCAAGCGGCCGACTATTGCCGGCATAGTGGCCTTGGCATAGGGGGCCCACGACCAATGCCGCACCGACAGGGACCTTTGCTCGGCCTGACCAGGACTTTGGTCCCTCGCGTCGCTCGGTTGCGAAAAGGGTCGGCTGGCGGGTCGTGAAATCCGGTTGAAAGCGACTGGAGATGTCACGAAAATGTGATCGACCGGCTATAAGGGGTTAAACAGGCAACACGCTCAGCCATCGCCCAAAGCCAGAGGCAAGTCCCAAATGACCGAAAAACGCTCCCCCGACGCCCGATTCCGCACCAGCCTGCTCGAGGAAAACGACGGCCCCGCAACCAACCCTACGGACAACCGCACCATGGGCGAGATCATCGCCGCGCGGTTCTCGCGCCGTGGCTTCCTCAAAGGTTCACTGGCCGTCTCGGCCATCGCCGCAACCGTTAGTCCGCTGGCGCTGGTCAGTGCCGACGAGGCCCGGGCCGCAGAAGGCTCCGCCTTTGCGTTCGACGAGTTGGAGGCCGGCATCGACGACAAACACCATGTCGCGCCGGGCTACGATGCCGATGTGTTGTTGCGCTGGGGCGATCCGCTGTTTGCCGATTCGCCGGAGTTCGACCCGACGAAACAGTCGGCGCAGGCTCAGGCGAAACAGTTCGGCTACAACAACGACTATGTCGGCTATCTCCCGATCGACGGTTCGGCCGAACACGGCCTGCTGGTCGTCAACCACGAATACACCAACCCGCATCTGATGTTTCCGGGCGTCGTCAAGATCGTCGACAAGGACGGTAAGAAATCAGCCGAAGTCGCACCGCTCTCGAAGGAGCAGGTCGATGTCGAGATGGCTGCCCACGGCGGCACCATCGTCGAGATACGCAAGGTCTCGGGCAAATGGCAGGTAGTGCGCGACGGCAAGCTCAACCGTCGCATCACCTCCAGCACCGAAATGGCGCTGTCTGGTCCGGTCGCCGGCCACGATCGCGTCAAGACCAATGCAGACCCGTCCGGCACCAAGGTTTTCGGCACATTCAACAACTGCGCCGGCGGCGTTACCCCTTGGGGCACCTATGTGATGGCCGAGGAGAACATCCACGGCTATTTCTCCGGCGACCTGCCGGAGGGCCACAAGGAGGCCGCCAATTACAAGCGCCTTGGCATTCCCGAAGGCGCCTATGAATGGGCCGCCCATTACGATCGTTTCGACCTCGCCAAGGAGCCCAACGAGGCCAACCGCTTCGGCTGGATCGTAGAGGTCGACGTCAACGATCCGACCTCGACGCCGAGGAAGCGCACCGCCATGGGCCGCTTCAAGCACGAGGGCGCCGAATCAATCGTCGCCAAGGACGGTCGCGTTGTCTTCTATCTCGGCGACGACGAACGCTTCGACTATGTGTACAAATTCGTCACCAAGGCGGCGTTCAATCCCAACGACCATGCCGCCAACAAGGATCTGCTCGACGACGGTACGCTGCATGTCGCCAAGTTCGCCGAAGACGGTTCGATAGAATGGCTGCCGATCGTCTTCGGGAAGGCGCCGCTGACGACTGAGAACGGCTTCGCCAGCCAGGCCGATGTGCTGATCGAAACGCGCCGCGCCGCAGACCTGCTCGGCGCCACCAAGATGGACCGCCCCGAGGACATCCAGCCCAATGCCGTCAACGGCAAGGTCTATGTCATGCTGACCAACAATTCGAAGCGCAAGGCCGACCAGATCAATGCCGCCAATCCGCGCGCCGACAACGCCTTCGGCCACATCATCGAAATATCGGAAGATGACGGCGATTTCACCGCCATCAAAGGCAAGTGGGAAGTGCTGCTGAAATGCGGCGATCCCTCCGTCGCCGATGTCGGCGCCACCTTCTCGACGGCGACGACGGCCAATGGCTGGTTCGGCATGCCCGATAATTGCGCGGTCGATTCGGCTGGGCGCCTGTGGGTCGCCACCGACGGCCAGAGCCCGAAAACCACCGGCCGTACCGATGGCCTGTGGGCGGTCGACACTGAAGGCGCGGCGCGGGCGACCTCGAAACTGTTCTTCCGCGTGCCGATCGGCGCCGAAATGTGCGGCCCGCTGTTCGCGCCCGACGACCAGACCGCCTTTGTCGCCGTCCAGCATCCGGGCGACGGCGGCGAGGACTGGGAGCCGTTCGGCCGCCCGTCCTATTACGAGGACCTGTCGACGCGCTGGCCCGACTTCAAGCCCGACATGCCAGTGCGGCCGGCGGTGGTCGCGATCACCAGACAGGGCGGCGGCAAGATCGCGGTCTGATATTAAAGCGCGTCGCGTTGAAATGGATCCATGCGACGCGCTTTAGGTCTTTGTTTCCATGCACAATGCCGGAATGGTCGAGGAGGACTTGATGATTGAGGTCGTCGAGTCCCGGCGGCTCGAACCGAAATCAGCGTGAGGCACCGGATGAGGCGCCAGCGGCACCTGCAATCCGTTTGGCGATCGCCTTGGCCAGGATGCCGGCATTGGCGAAACAGCCGCGAATGCTTGGCCGCATGCCGGTGAACCACAGGCCGGGGAATTTCGGATCGGATTGGCCGCCATTGAAGAGAGGAACGCCCTTGCCGTCGAGCACGCCGAGCTTGCCGACCATGGGCTCCAGCCCGGTGCGATAGCCTGTCGCGGCAATGACGATGTCGGGATAGACCAGGCTGCCATTGGCCAGTATCACGCCGTCGCGGGTGAATTCCCGTATGGCCGGCACCACGGTGATCTTGCCCGATTTGATGGCGCTGACGGCGCCGTCGTCGGCGGCGATCGCAGTGTAGTCCGAGGTCAACCGGCTGGCGCCGCCCGAGGGCGCTGGCGGCAGGCCGAATTTGGTCAGGTCGCCGAAAACCAGGCGCTGCGTTGCCGTCATCACCGCATCGGCGATCCACAATGGCAAGCGCGCCATGAGCGGCGAAAGCCTATGCACGGCGATCTTGCTGATCCGCTTGGGCAGCAAAGCGGGGCCGTTGCGGGCCGACAGCCAGATGGCTGCCGTGTTGATGCCGGCCAGATGATTGAGCGCGTCGAAACCCGAATTGCCGGCGCCTACGACCAGCACTTTTTGGCTCGCATAGCCCTGCGCGTCGCCGAAATCCGCCGAATGGATGATGCGGCCGGCGAAATCCTTCATCCCTTTCCATTCGGGAATGAACGGCAGCCTGTCGCGGCCAGTGGCAATGACGACATTGCGCGCAAGGCGAAGTCCGGTGCTGGTCCGCAGCGCCCAATGATCGCCCTTGAAGGTGATCTCTTCGACAGCGACGCCAAACTGCACCGGCAGCCGGTTTTCCCCACTGAAATCATTCATATGGCGGATGACGGCCGTCCTTTGCGGAAAAGCAGGCGTGCCGGGGGGATAGGCAAGGCCGGGCAGCGAAGAAAGATCGCGATGGGTGTTGAGATGCAACTGCTGATGCCGCCGATGCCAAGGCTCGGCCAGCCGGCTTTCTTTTTCCAGGATCGCCGTCGGCACGCCAGCATTCATCAAGGCATGCGCCGCGACCAATCCGGCAACACCGGCGCCAACGACGATTGCCGGCTCGACCGTTATCGGCAGGTCCGCAACCGACCGGATTGTCGTATCAGTCATTCACCCTCGAATCCCCATTCGACCCGTCCTTCCGCATGGCTCGCAGAACACTGTAACCGTTTGACCCCGCGCAGTATCCATACAACAACCTGCTGCCGATTTTCGAGCCATCCATTGGGCCGCGGTTGCGCTCTATATGGCATATGCGCGATATCAGCGGTAATCAGGTCGCGGCAATGTGATTGATTCGAGGCCTTGGGGGGCTGGCTGGTCTTTGTCATCCTCACGCGCATGCCCGGAAGGGTTCGATTTTCGAGGTCATGCGCAGAATCAAAGTGTTACAGCACCTTTGCGCGTCTTGAACGCACGGCGCTGTGGCGGCACGCGGAATCTCGGCCATGCCCTCCTTGCGGATCTATTTCGACAAAATCCTCGAGGGCGCCGCGCCCAAGGTGGCGCGGCAGGAGCTGACGCATGTCGAGCGCCTGGCGCTGGTTCGCCGCCATGGCGACTTCTCGCTCGCCTATTCAAGCGCCGTTCAAAACAAGCTTTCCTATTTCGGCGACTCCGACGGCTACATCGCCTTCGGCACCAAGATGAAGCATCATTTCGCACTCGGCGATCCGGTGGCGGCTCCAATGCTGCGGCCCGACTACATCAGACGCTTCGTCGAGACCGGCGGCAGCCCGTGGTTCGTGCAGATCGGCGAGGGGACCGCGCGCGTGCTGGCCGGGCTCGGCTACAAGGTCAATCGGCTCGGCATCGATACCCGCCTCACCCTGCCTGATCATGATTTTTCCGGAAAGCGCAACGAGACCGTGCGCTACTCCGAGCGCTGGCTCTTGAAGAAGGGCTTCTCGTTCGAAGAGGACAAGCGCACGATCCATCTCGACGAGATCGCCCGGCTTTCCGACAACTGGCGCGGCGACCGCATCGTCAAGCGTAGGGAAATGGGTTTTCTCAACCGCCCGTTCGCCGACCATCTGGGCACCGATATGCGCCGTTTCGTCCTGCATGGTCCCAATGGAGAGCTGGTCGCCTTGCTCGACTTCGACCCCTTGTATCGGGATGGCAAGGTCATCGGCTACACCACCGCCTTCAAGCGCAAGCATATCGATGCCTCGCCGCATGCCGAGATCGGCCTGACCAAGTTCGCCGTCGACCGCTTTCGCGAAGAGGGCATATCGGTGGTCACGCTTGGCTTGTCGCCGCTCGTCGACATCGGGCCGAGCGGATTTGCCGAGAGCGACTTCTGGCGCAACACTTTTCAGCGCGCCTACGACTCTGCCTGGGTCAACCGCCGCAGGTTCAACCTGCAAGGCCAGGCGGCGTTCAAGCGCCGCTTCCATGGTGTCGAGGAGCCTGTCTACATCGCCTTCCGCAAGGGGACGCATGTCGAGATGCTGGGGTTGCTGCGGCTGGTCAAGGCGATTTAGACCTGCCTGCGGCTCAGTATACTTTCGCCGCTCAGTTTCTCAGCCGGTAACCCGTCCTGAATATCCAGGCGACGATCGTTATGCAGATGGCCAGGAAGACGACCGTCATGCCGAGGCTGATGCCGACCGAGACGTCGGACTTGCCGTAGAAGCTCCAGCGGAAGCCGCTGATCAAATAGACGACCGGGTTGAACAGCGTCACCGTGCGCCATATGCCGGGCAGCATGTTGATCGAATAGAAGCTGCCGCCGAGGAAGGTCAGCGGCGTGATGATCAGCAGCGGTACCAGCTGCAACTGCTCGAAACTCTTGGCCCAGATGCCGATGATGAAGCCGAACAGGCTGAAGGTCACCGCCGTCAGCACCAGGAAGGCGACCATCCAGAACGGGTGCAGGATGGTGAGCGGCACGAACAGCGACGCTGTCGCCAGGATGATAAGGCCGAGGATGATCGACTTGGTCGCGGCTCCGCCGACATAGGCGATGACGATCTCCAGATAGGAGACCGGCGCCGACAGCAATTCGTAGATCGAGCCGACGAATTTCGGGAAGTAGATGGCAAAGGAGGCGTTGGAGATCGACTGCGTCAACAGCGACAGCATGATCAGGCCCGGCACGATGAAGGCGCCGTAGCTGATGCCGTCGATCTCGGTGATGCGGGAGCCGATGGCCGAGCCGAAGACGACGAAATACAGCGATGTCGAGATGACCGGCGAGACGATGCTTTGCAGCACGGTGCGGAAGGCACGCGCCATTTCCACACGGTAGATCGCCCATACTGCACGTAGATTCATGGCCGTGGGCAGGTTCATGGCTCTCTTCTCACCAGGTTGACGAAGATCTCCTCGAGCGAACTGTTTTGCGTGTCGATGTCACGGAACTGGATGCCGCCCGCCTCGAGGTCGCGGATGAGCGAGGCGACGCCCGGCCGCTCGGCCTGGTTGTCGTAGGTGTAGGTCAGCTGCCCGCCATCGCCCGACAGCTCCAGCGCGTAGTGCGAGAACGCTTCCGGAATTGCGGGCAGCGGATTGCGCAGTTCAAGCACCAGCCGCTTGCGGCCGAGCTTGCGCATCAGTTCGGCCTTGTTCTCGACGAGGATGATCTCGCCGCGGTTGATGACGCCGACGCGGTCGGCCATCGCCTCGGCTTCCTCGATGTAATGCGTGGTTAGGATGATGGTGACGCCGTCCTCGCGCAGCCGGCGCACCATCGCCCACATGTCCTGGCGCAACTCGACATCGACCCCGGCGGTCGGCTCGTCGAGGAACAGGACACGCGGCTCATGCGACAGCGCCTTGGCGATCATCAGCCGGCGTTTCATGCCGCCCGACAGGGTGATCGCCTTGGCGTCCTTCTTGTCCCACAGCGACAGGTCGCGCAGCACCTTCTCTACGAAGGCCGCATTGGCCGGCCTGCCGAACAGGCCACGGCTGTAGTTGACCGTCGCCCAGACGCTCTCGAAGGCGTCGATGGTCAGCTCCTGCGGCACCAGCCCGATCAGGCTGCGCGCGGCGCGATAATCCCTGTTGATGTCGTGACCGTCGACGGTGACGGTGCCCGACGAGCGGTTGACGATGCCGCAAACGATCGAGATCAGGGTCGTCTTGCCGGCGCCGTTGGGCCCAAGCAGCGCAAATATCTCGCCACGCTGGATGTCGAGATTGACCTCCTTGAGCGCGGTAAAACCAGTAGCGTAGGTCTTGGAGACCCCGGAAATAGACAGGATGGAAGACATGGCTGAAAACGGCTGCTTGAAAGAGGTTCCCTGATATAGGCCGAATGTCGTCCCATGCAACTGCAAGTCAATGCCGCTGCTGACAGTTCTCGACAACGATTGCGGGCGTCGAGGCCGGGCACGCCGACGCCATATCGGGGGCCCTGCGGCGTTCCGCCCTGCGTGACGCGACGCCGCTTTGACCGGGCACGGCTCGCGCCCTATTCTTCCAGGCATTCGAAGCAGCCGGAGCCCACCATGGACCCGCTCGTCCTGTCGCGCATGCAATTCGGCGCGAATATCTCGTTCCACATCCTGTTTCCAACGATCACCATTGCGCTTGGATGGGTGCTGCTGTTCTTCAAGCTGCGCTACAATGCGACCAATGATTCCGCTTGGATGCGCGCCTATTTCACGTGGGTGAAGGTGTTCGCGCTGTCGTTCGCCATGGGCGTCGTGTCGGGCGTCACCATGAGCTTCCAGTTCGGCACCAACTGGCCGGGCTATATGAAAACGGTCGGCAACATCGCCGGACCGCTGCTGGCGTACGAAATCCTCACCGCTTTCTTCCTCGAAGCGGCCTTCCTCGGCATCATGCTGTTCGGCTTCCGCCGCGTCTCCAACCGCAGCCACACGCTGGCGACGGTGCTGGTGGCGGGCGGCACCACCGTCTCGGCCTTCTGGATCATCGCGCTCAATTCCTGGATGCAAACACCGGCCGGCTTCGAGATCCGTGACGGCGTGGCGCATGCCGTCGACTGGTGGGCGATCCTCTTCAATCCGTCGATGCCCTACCGGCTGACCCACATGCTGCTCGCCTCCGGGCTGACGGTATCATTCCTGATATCGGGCCTGTCGGCGCTGCGATATCTCAACGGCGACCGCTCGGAATCGATGTGGAAGGCGCTGCGCACCGGCGTCTTCACTGCGGCAATCCTGATCCCGATCCAGATCTTCGCCGGCGACCAGCATGGGCTGAACACGCTGGAGCACCAGCCGCAGAAGATCGCCGCCATGGAGGCCAACTGGAACACCGGCCCCAACGTGCCGCTGGTCCTTTTTGCGCTCCCCGACGAGGCGGCCCGCGAAAACAAATTCGAGATCGCCATTCCCGACGGCGCCAGCCTGGTGCTGCGGCATTCGACCAGCGGTGTGGTGCCGGGCCTCAACGACTATCCCGGAAACCATCCGCCTGTGTTCCCGGTGTTCTGGGGCTTTCGCATCATGGTCGGAACCGGCATCCTGATGCTCCTCGTCTCGTGGTCGGCCGCCTTCTTCCTCAAGCGTCGGCACAGCCTGCCGAAGCCGCTCGCTTTGCTGATGGTGCCGATGGCACTGTCGGGCTGGCTGGCGACACTGGCCGGCTGGTACACCACCGAGATCGGCCGCCAGCCCTGGCTGGTGACCGGCGTGCTGAAAACCGCCGATGCGGTCGGCCCGGTGGCCGGCAGCCATGTCGCCCTGACGCTCGCCATCTACCTTGTCCTCTATGTGCTGTTGCTGATCGCTTTTCTCGGCGTGCTGGTGCACCTGGCGCTGAAGGCGGCGAAGGATGGCGACAACTCGCCGCTGCCGGGCGTGCTCAATGCGCCGATGTCGCAGCCGGCCGCGGGGGAGTGAGGAATGGTCCGCGCAGCGGACGAAAAGCCAACGATTTGGCTTTTCGAATGACGAACGCCCGCAGCCATAGCGAAGGGCAGAAGCCGTAATGAGAAGGACGAGAGATCAATGACCTTCGACTGGCCAACCGCGCTCCCCCTCATCTTCGCCGGCCTGATGGGCCTCGCCATCCTGATCTACGTCATCCTCGACGGTTTCGATCTCGGCATCGGCATCCTGTTCGCCGCGGCGCAGGATGCCGAGCAGGACACGATGATCGCCGCCATCGGCCCGTTCTGGGATGCCAACGAGACCTGGCTGGTGCTGGCCGTCGGCCTCCTGCTGGTCGCCTTCCCGCAGGCGCATGGCGTCATCCTGACCGCGCTCTACATTCCTGTGTTCGTGCTTCTGGTCGGGCTGATCCTGCGCGGCGTCGCCTTCGATTTCCGCGCCAAGGTGCCGACCGAGCACAAGCACCGCTGGAACCGTATTTTCTTCCTGGGTTCCATTATCGCTTCGCTGGCGCAGGGCTATATGCTGGGCGTCTACGTGCTCGGCCTCGATGTCGGCTTCGGCGGCATGGCGTTCGGCGTGCTGGTGGCTTTCTGCCTGGCCGCGGCCTACGCCGCCATGGGCGCGGCCTGGGTGATCTACAAGACCGAGGGCGAGCTGCAGAAGAAGGCGGTGCGCTGGCTGCGCACGACGCTGGTGCTGACCGCGCTCGGCATGGTCGCCATCTCGCTGGCAACGCCCCTCGCCAGCCCGCGCATCTTCGACAAATGGTTCGTCTGGCCCTCGATGCTCTATCTGTCGCCGCTGCCGATCCTGTCGGCGCTGCTGTTTCTGTGGCTGTGGCGGCAGACATTCCACCTGCCGAAGCCCGACGATCGCCATTCGCTGACGCCGTTCCTGACACTGGCCGCGATCTTCGCGCTCGGCTTTGCCGGGCTGGCCTGGTCGTTCTATCCGTTCGTGGTGCCGGATCGCCTGACCATCTGGCAAGCGGCCTCGGCACCGGAAAGCCTGGCCATCATCCTGGCCGGCACCGTGGTCGTGCTGCCGATCATCATCTTCTATTCGTTCTATGCCTACCGCGTGTTCGGCGGCAAGGCGACGGATTTGACGTATGATTGAGCGCCCAGCGGCGCACGCCAGCGCGAGGCGCCCCTCTCTGGCCTGCCGGCCATCTCCCCCTCAAGGGGGGAGATTACGCGCTTAGTTGCTTTCGCCAACTATCAACGCAGTAGGGCGAGTGGGACAGCGAAGCTGCCGATCTCCCCCCTTGAGGGGGAGATGGCCGGCAGGGCAGAGGGGGGTGCTTCGCGCCGACGTTTCGAGAGAACTCAATTGCTCGCCGACAACACCAGCACCGGCTTTTCGCTGTACAGCGCCGGGAACAGCGCCTTCAGGTTCGCCACCTTGGGCAGGTCGTTGTAGACGATGTAGGGATAGGTCGGGTTCAGCGTCAGGAAATCCTGATGATAATTCTCGGCCGGATAGAAGGTCTTGCCGGTTTCCAGCGTGGTGACGATCGGCTGCGGGAAGACCTTGGCCTGGTCGAGCTGGGCGATGTAGCTCTGCGCGATCTTCTTTTGCGCATCGTTTTCGGCAAAGATCGTCGAACGGTACTGCGTGCCGGAGTCCGGTCCCTGGAAGTTCAGCTGGGTCGGGTTGTGGGCGACCGAGAAATAGACCTGCAGCAGCTGGCCATAGGTCACTTTGGACGGATCGTAGGTGATTTCGACGGATTCGGCGTGGCTGGTGCGGCCTGTGCCGACGGTCTCGTAGACGGCGCTGTCCTTGTCGCCGCCGGTGTAGCCGGATACGGCCTTGGTCACACCCTTGACGTGCTGGAAGACACCCTGCACGCCCCAGAAGCAGCCGCCGGCGAAGATTGCCTTTTCACTGCCGGGCGCCGCCTTTTCGTCCAAAGCCGGCGGCGGGATCTTCACCGCGTCCTCGGCAGAAACCGCCGGCGTCAGCCAGAAAGCGGCGCCCGCGGCGGCCAGCGCAAGTGCGGCGAGCGCGCCTTTGACAAAGCCAAGCGAACGGTTTGGTGTCTTGATGTCGGTCATGGTTGCACTCCTCATGCCTTCCATTGGGATCAGTCTATTGGATCAGGGACGGCGGCGCGACGCACGAGTTGCGGCGGGGGCTCACATTCGCGTGCGCCGCCGGCAATCGGCCTAGTTGGCCGGCTTCATGGCATCGGTTGCCGGTTTCATCGCGTCAGCCGTCGGCTTCATGGCATCGGCGGCCGGCTTCATCGAATTGGTGGCCATCGGGTCGGCGGGCTTCATCGCATCGGTTGCAGGCTGCATGGCGTCCGCGGCCGGCTTCATGGCATTGATCGCGTCGTCGGCACGGGCGATGCCGCCGGCAAACAGCGCCGTCGAGCACAGAGCGAAAGCGAGGGCAGGCAGCGTCAGGCGGAACAGAGTGGTCATGATGGTCTCCTTGGGGTTGATAGTGGGGCGCGCTGTCCTGGCGGCCGTTCTATGCGGCGCCGCGCGTGCGGCGTTTGCGCAATCTCTTTTGAAGCGTGATCTAGTTGGTTGCTGCGGCCAGAATCGGCCCGCCGCCTGGCGACTGGACGAGCACGGCGGTGCTCAGGCCGTCCGAAGCCGGCGGCAGATCGAGCACCGCGGCGGCGCCGGTCCAGCCGCCGATTTTCTTGAGCGAATGCACGACATTGGCATGCGGCAAAGTGCGGCCGGTGTTTTCGCCGCGCGCCACCGGCACCTGGACGACTCCCCTGAGATAGCGCACCAGCCAGACATCGGCCCTGCCGCCAGGCACCGTGCCGGCACCGATGCTGACCTTGCCGCGGTCGATCGACAGCGACGGGCCGCCGATGCGGCCAGTGCTTGCGATCAGCTTTTCGATCTCACCGGGTGCAGCGCCGACGGCATCGGCATGGCCGTTGACCACCACTTGCGGCGTGAACGGGCCGTCATGGCCGAGCGGCGGCTCGTAGCTGACCTGGCGCTGCGTGAATTCCTGGCGGCCGAACGTGTCCTTCCAGCCGAGATAGTCCCAGTAGGTGACGTTGAAGGACAGCGCCAGCACGCCGGGCTGGTCCTTGACCCTGATCAGATTGGCGTTGGCCGGCGGGCAGGACGAACAGCCCTGGCTGGTGAACAGCTCGACCACCGTGAGCGGCAGGGCAGCGGCCGCACCGAGCGACACTGCGAGTGCAAGCGCGCAAAGGCTGGACACTGTGACGAACTTGCTGGACCCTGACATTCGGCTTGCTCCGTGGCGCCGGCGCCCGGATGCGCCGCTCATGTCCCCACTTCGCCGCTGTCTGCCGCTTCGTTACAGCGCTCACCGGTTTGTGATCATCAGGCTCAATTCTTCCCTTCTCCCCTTGTGGGAGTGGGCCAAGAGCGCCGCTTACTGCGTCAGCACCGTGTTGTTGGGCCGCTTGTTGAAGTCGCACTTGCCGGTCACGTTGTAGAAGAAGTCGGCGTTGCCGACTGGCGCCGGAACCGAGTTGCCGCCGTCCTCCCAAGCCTGGTAGCCGGTCGAGCCGCAGGGCACGAGGCGGAAGATATCGACGACCTGGCCGGTCGCGATCTCGGCCGGAAGGACGTCCTTGCTTGTCGAGCTGTAGAGCCGGTTGGACGTGGCCGCGTCGTTCGAAGAGAGGTTTTGCGGGTTGCCCGACGGCACGTTCATCTGCAGATAGAGGCCGGCCATCTGGCTGACGTCGATTGACGCACCGGCGGTGCTGCCAGCAGACATCGTGTCCACGCAGTAATATGTCGTGCCAAACTTGTCGGTGTTGAGCGTAACCCCGGTGGGCGCGTTTTTGCCGAGTTTGCAGACCTGCGTCTGGGCCAACGTGGTGACGGTCTTGCCGGTTGAATCGGTGGTGATGACGTTGACGTTGGTGGTGCCGTAGCCTTTCGGATCTCCGGTTTTGCCATATGTATAATCGATCGTCATCAGCGGCTTGGCCACTGCCGCACCGAATTGCGTGCCGTAGAGCGTCATTTTCTTGTTCCAGTAACCCGACACGCCGGTGACCTTGAAGGTCGCCGCCACCAAAGCCGGCGTCTTGTTCACCGCCGATGAGACGCCGATCGCCACCGTGGGGATCCTGGCGATCTGCATGAAAACGGTCGGCATGGGGAAGCTCGCCGTTGCCTGCGCCGTGGCGGTGCCGTTGGCGCTGACGGCGAAGGTGTTCAGCGTCGCGGTGCCTTGTCCGCCATTGGCCACGTAGGACGCCTGCATCGCCACCTGGCGTTGTGGCATCGTCGAGGCCGTATCCATCGTGGTGATAGACAGGATCGCGGAATCGAGTGCCGCCTGTTCGGTCGACCTGGTCTGGACCGCCGAGGTGTAGTCGACCGAAAAACCGATCGCGGTGATCAGCGGAATCATGACGAGAACGAGTATCGGTGCGAACGCGCCGCTCCGCGACCCGATAAACCTGCCTGCCAGCCCCCGCATGCCTTGATCCTTATTTCAGAATATCCTCCCCGGCTAACATGGCAGTCCCCAATTATGATCTAACGGACTTGGTTAATATTTATCGTTTTTCGCGAAGAGCGCGTAATGAGCCATAAGCGCCGGCGGCACTTGCCCGGCAGAGGCCGTACCGCTTGCTCTGCAACGGCCGCAACGCTCGCCCCGCCCCGGCAGTGGCTGTGCCGCTTGCCGCAGCAAGCCGCCCCTGCTAAACGCGCGCCATGAGCACTCCCCTCGACCACATCCGGAATTTCTCCATCGTCGCCCATATCGACCATGGCAAATCCACGCTTGCCGACCGGCTGATCCAGCTGACCGGCGGGCTGGAGCTGCGCGACATGAAGGAGCAGGTGCTGGACTCGATGGACATCGAGCGCGAGCGCGGCATCACCATCAAGGCGCAGACGGTGCGGCTGAAATACCACGCCAACAATGGCGAGGACTATATCCTCAATTTGATCGACACGCCCGGCCATGTCGACTTCGCCTATGAAGTGTCGCGCTCGCTCGCCGCCTGCGAGGGGTCGCTGCTGGTGGTCGACGCCTCGCAGGGCGTCGAAGCTCAGACTCTGGCCAATGTCTACCAGGCGATCGACAACAACCACGAGATCGTCGTGGTGCTGAACAAGGTCGACCTGCCGGCCGCCGAGCCCGAGCGCATCCGCGAGCAGGTCGAGGAGGTGATCGGCATCGACGCTTCCAACGCCGTGCTGATCTCGGCCAAGACCGGGCTTGGCATTCCCGATGTGCTGGAGGCCATCGTCCACCAGCTGCCGCCGCCGCGCGAGGGCGATGCTTCAGCGCCGCTGAAGGCGATGCTGGTCGATAGCTGGTACGACGCCTATCTCGGCGTCATCGTGCTGGTGCGCATCATCGACGGCGTGCTGAAGAAGGGCCAGACCATCCGGATGATGGGGACCGGCGCCAAATACCTGGTCGAGCGCACCGGCGTGTTCACCCCGGCCCGCATCAATGTCGACGAGCTTGGCCCCGGCGAGTTCGGCTTCTTCACCGGCTCGATCAAGGAAGTGGCCGACACCCGCGTCGGCGACACCATCACCGAGGACAAGCGCGCCACCGCCAAGGCGCTGCCCGGCTTCAAGCCGGCGCAACCGGTGGTGTTCTGCGGCTTGTTCCCGGTCGACGCCGCCGATTTCGAGGATCTGCGCGCCGCGGTCGGCAAGCTGCGCCTCAACGACGCCAGCTTCTCCTTTGAAATGGAAACCAGCGCCGCGCTCGGCTTCGGCTATCGCTGCGGCTTCCTTGGCCTGCTGCATCTGGAAATCATCCAGGAGCGGCTGGAACGCGAGTTCAACCTCGACCTGATCGCCACGGCACCCAGCGTCGTCTACCGGCTGCTCCTCAACGACGGTTCGATGAAGGAATTGCACAACCCGGCCGACATGCCCGATGTGGTGAAGATCTCCGCCATCGAGGAGCCATGGATCCGCGCCACCATCCTGACGCCCGACGACTATCTCGGCGGCATATTGAAACTCTGCCAGGACCGGCGCGGCATCCAGGCCGACCTGTCCTATGTCGGCAAGCGCGCCATGCTGATCTACGATCTGCCGCTCAACGAAGTGGTCTTCGATTTCTACGACCGGTTGAAGTCGATCTCCAAGGGCTACGCTTCGTTCGACTACCACCTCACCGACTACAAGGAGGGCGACCTCGTCAAGATGTCGATCCTGGTCAATGAGGAGCCCGTCGATGCGCTGTCGATGCTGGTGCACCGCACGGCGGCGGAAAAGCGCGGAAGGCAGATGTGCGAGAAGCTGAAGGAACTGATCCCGAACCATCTGTTCAAGATCCCGATCCAGGCCGCGATCGGCGGCAAGGTCATCGCCCGCGAAACCATCTCGGCGCTGCGCAAGGACGTCACCGCCAAGTGCTACGGCGGCGACGTCTCGCGCAAGCGCAAGCTGCTGGACAAGCAGAAAGAAGGCAAGAAGCGGATGCGCCAGTTTGGGAAGGTCGATATCCCGCAGGAGGCGTTTATTCAGGCGCTGAAGATGGGGGATTGAGAAGCCGATTGGCGCGCGAAGCGCGCCAATTCATCGATCCGGTGGATCGATGGCAGGCTTCGAAAGCGGTGGAGTTGCCGGGGGCAATGTGCCCCGCTGGTGATGCGTTGACGCAGAGCGGTGTAGATTACTCTCCAGGAGGCGGCGCCCAGGCTATCTGGGCACCGAGCGCTTTTTTGAATGTTCCAGGGTCCCCGCGCTGTTGGCATCGGCACGCGGAGATCACGTTTGTACGAATACGTACCGATGGCCTTGGCTTGGTTGCTCGTGCCGCGATGGGGCGCTACAAAAATCGGGCGGCGGACCTCGGTTCGCCAGTGGCCGACGCGGGCTCAGGCAACTGTCTCACCGGCATTCGCGTCGGCCACTTCTCGACCGCAGGCGAGGGCGTGACAAGGCCGGATCGCCCGAGGGCTTCTCGACACCTCCGCCGTTTTCCGCTTCGCGCTACCCCTTTGAGAACGTTCCGCCCAGGAGTATCCTCAGCAGGGCTTGGGGGAGATTTCAAATGCGTTCCAACCCGCTGGACATCGTTGCCGCGACCGGCCTGGCGATCGGTGGCGCTTTCGGGCTTGCCGGCACCTTCGTCGCCAGCGCCGAACTGCGCGAGACGCTGTGGACCGTCGACGGCGTGGCACTGGTGGTGGCGACCGCGCTGCTGACGATGAAATACCAGCGGCTGGGCAATGACTGCATAGCTGCCGGATTTCTGACCTTTCTCGCCGGCGAGAGCCTGCTGCTGGCCGGCAATGCGGCAGGGCTTGAGGCCAGCGTGCCCTCCTATGTCGGCGGCATCTCGCTGTGGGCGGCCGCACTTGTCATGGTCAGCGCACCGAAGACTTTCGCCGTGTGGATGCGGCTCACCGCGCTCGTGGCCGCAGGGCTGTTTGTCGTCTCGGCTTGCATGATCCTGTGGGGCGCGCGCCTACTGCCGACCTCGTCGCCGCTGCCCGCCGCCGGCTATCCGTTCCTGGTGCTGACCTTCGTCGGCTGGATCTGGACTTTGGTGAAGACCGAGAGGTGAACGGGTCGGCGCGTCTTGCCTTCTCCGCGGTGGGAGAACGGAAGACCAACGCTGGCGCCGCCCCTCATTTGGCTGCCGCCACTCGTCGTTCGAAAAGCCAAGCAGTTGGCTTTTCGTCCGCTACGCGGACCACTCCTCAACTCCCCGTAAACGGGGCGAAGGACGCTGTCATCGCTGCTTTCGCCAATCACCAGCGTTGCAAACCGAAACGCCGGCGTTGCGGCCGGAAAGCCGTTTCCGGAGGGGCTGCGCCGCCTTGTGATGGTCGGGCCGTAGGCGCTGCCTTAGTTCCTCGCCCCACGATGTGGGGAGAGGTGGCCCGGCGAAGCCGGGACGGAGAGGGGCCTGCGCGGCGTTGGGAGGTCTATCGCCTGAAAGCACCCGATGGAATTTATCGTTCGGCTCTTACCCATCATGCGGCTTTGATATTGCGGAGGGCGTCCCCCTCTCCGTCCCGGCTTCGCCGGGCCACCTCTCCCCCACTTCTGTGGGGGCGAGGAACCCAAGAATGGCGAAGGCTCAACTCTCAATCCACACCTTCTCAAAGTGTTGTTCCAGCGCCTGGTGCTGTTCGCAACCCTCCACACCCTTGCGGTACGTCCGGTAGACCGAGCGCCAGTAGGGTTGGATGATGATGCCTGAGTCGCGCAAATTCAGCTCGATCTTGGCCATGATCTCCTTGCGCGCCTTGGCGTCCGGGGTCGCCAGCGCCTTGTCGAGAAGCTCGTCGAACTCCTTGTTGGCGTAGGCGCTTTCGTTCCAGGCGGCGCCGGATTTATACGCCAGCGCCAGCACCTGGACGCCGAGCGGGCGGCCGAGCCATTCGGTGCAGGAGAAGGGGTATTTGCTCCAGTCGTTCCAGAAGGTGGCGGCCGGCAGCACGGTGCGCTTGATCTTGAGGCCGGCCTCGCGCATCTGCGCGCCGATGGCGTCGCCGGTGCTCTTTTGCCATTCGACATCGACGGAGATGAGTTCGAATTCGTGGTCGGCCTTGCCGGCCTCCGCGAGCAGCTTCTTCGACTGGTCCAGGTCGCGCTTGGCCGGGCCGATATCGGCATATTCGGGGTGCATGGGGCCGACATGGTGGTTGTCGGCGGGCTTGCCGCGACCGCCGAGGCCAAGCGCCAGCACGGCGGAATTGTCGACGGCGAGCTGGGCGGCGCGACGCACCTTGACGTCGTCATAGGGCGCGTTGCCGACATTGAAGCGGGCGACGATGGTGGAGCCGGTGGCGATCTCGGAATTCATCAGCCCCATCTGCTCGGTCTGCGAGACGGCATCGGAGGCGGTCTCGTGGTCGGTGTCGATTTCGCCGGATTCGAACGCCGACAGCATGGCGTTGGGGTCGGAGCCGTAGTCGACCCATTTGATGCCGTCGAGGTGGAACTCGCCCTTCCACCATGGCTTATCCCTGCGCTTCACCTCGGCGCCGGTCTCGGCATCCCAGCGGACCAGCTCGCAGGGGCCGGTGGTGATGGCCAGCGCCTTCTTGGGATCGGCGTCGCCCTCATAGGAGCGGTGCATGATCAGCGCCGGATAGTCGGCCATGCCGGCGATCAGCGAGATGTCGGGCTTGGGCAGGTTCAGCTTGATGGTGAAGTCGTCGACCTTGGCGATGCCGCCGTCGACCACCTTCTTGGTGTCGGCGTTGACCAGCGCACCCATGCGCGCGGCGACCGAATTGCCTGCTGCCGAGGCGTCGCACCAGCGGGTGAGGTTGTGGATGACATCGTCGGCGTTGAAGGCATCGCCGTTCGACCAGGTGATGCCCTTGCGGACATGCAGCGTCAGCGTCCTGGCGTCGTCGCTCGCCTCCCAGCTTTCGAGCAGCCAGGGCTCGAAGGAGAAGTCGGTGTTCCAGCGCACCAGATATTCGTTGCAGTGGCGGGCGACATTGGACATCTCGACGCCATCGAAGGTGCGCGGGTCCTTAAAACCCTTGACGTTCATGGCGACGCGCAAGACGCCGCCCTTCTTGGGTTCCGCCGCGCGGGCAGGGGTGGCGGCCAGCCCGCCCAGCGCCAGGGCGCCGGCGGCGCTGACGCCGAGGCCGGCCATCAATGCCAGATATTCACGGCGGCTGATGCCGCCGGTCTTGAAATCGTCGGCGACGGGTTTTGCCTGCGGGTGCAATTTGCGGTCGGTCAGCATGAATTTCATCGTCGTTCCCCTGTTGTTGGGCGCCCCGGCCGATCGACAGACGCGGGGGACGGATGCGATCGCCGGGACGCCTTTTGCCTGAGGGAATGATAGAGCGAGGTGACGCTGGGGAGTGTTCGGTTTTCCGCAGTGATTGTGCGGTGCTCCGCAGGGGGGAGTCGGCAGTGCGCTTATACTTTGCAGCCGCGCTGGGAGAGATGCGCCAACGGCGCGGCGCCAATCTCCCTCCTTGAGGGGGAGATGGCCGGCAGGCCAGAGGGGGTCGGCACGACGGGACGCGACCTCGTACTTTCAAAAAGATGATGCTAGCGCTCTACGCGCGACGACCCCCTCTGTCGCCTTCGGCGACATCTCCCCCTCAAGGGCAGGGGAATCGCACATGAGTACAAAGGGACTCTTGTGTGGTGTGCGGAAATCGATTCTGAAAGGACCTCTGGATGATCGGA